>JAFVPG010000247.1 GCA_017505415.1 Lentisphaeria bacterium
ATGGGCTGATGAGGTTACAGAATATGTTCCATTTCATAAAGAAATCACAATAAATAAAATCAATGAACAATCCAAACCGGCTTTCCGCTTCCGCAATATTACCAACGGATTCAGCCGTTTGACAACTCCGACACGTCTGTTCATGGTACGTTTACGCAGAAATAACTATAACATAAATCCTGCAAAATACGGCAGCGGAGAACATTTCGGCGGGTGTCATACTTTTCATTCATATACCTCAAAAGAATGGCCCGATAAATGGTTTTCCATGAATTCTGCCGGGAAACGCATACGCAGTATCAACGGAGGCGGCCCCGGACAATTCTGTCTCACCGATCCAGAAGTCCGTCAAGCTGTAAAAAAAGCTCTTCGCAAAAAAATTGCAACTGACCGGAAAAAGTATCCTGCAGCATCATGGCCGATGATTTATGACATCAGTCAGAATGACAATATGATATACTGTGTATGTCCGACTTGCAAAGCTGCCCGTACAAAATATAAAAATTACAGCGGCGTGCTTCTTGAATTTATTAATGATATTGCCGGAGATATTGCTAAAGATTATCCTGAACTTATACTTCAGACTTTTGCTTATGCTTTTACTCTGGCACCGCCTGAAAATATTGTTCCTGCTCCCAATGTTATGATACGTATCTGCAAATTGGGATATGAATTTTATCCTCATGGTTTGGCAGACACTTTATTTCCGAATTCCAATGAACGCAATAAACGTTATCTTGCTGAATTTAAAAAATGGAGCAGTATTTCCAAGCAGATCGCCATATGGGATTACTGGATTTTGTATTCTCCGACAGTTGATTTCCCTTATCTGAATATCAAGGCTGTTGACGAAGATATAAATTTTTATAAAGAAAACAAAGTCAATAATCTTTTTGTGGAGTGTGAAAATACTGTTGCTTCGAGTTTTTCGCAATTCAAGTTCTGGTTCGGTCATAAAAAAATGGTTGATCCGAAACAGGATTTCAACACACTTGCTGATATTTTCTGCCGAGCCTATTATGGGAAAGCAGCTGTTCAGATGCGCAAATATATGGATTATTTGAGTCAGCGTACCACATCATGCAACATTGCTCTTGCCAAATGCGGTATTTTCGCTATTCCGTATCTTGATAGAGAATTTTTTGAAACGGTCAATGCCTTGCTTGATGAAGCGGAAGATGCCGCAGCAGATGACAAGAATGCGTTAAAACATATCGGCTATGAACGTGCAGTAGTTGATTTGGCATTATTGCACCTGAAAAATAAATTCAAAGATTCATTGCCGACGGGTAAAAAATTGGCAGGCTCCATTGAAAAACTTTTTTACAGATACAAAACAAATTTCATGAATCGTGTCCGTTTTTATTACGGCAACAGTAATGTTTATACTCCTGATATGAATATTGTCAATACTAACGAAAAAGTTCTTGAAGCCAAAAAGAGTATTTTCATAAACAATTCCGCCGATAAACTTCCGCCGGAATTTGCCAATAGAAAAGTAATAGATGTGAACTGGTCTTTTGTCCGTACAATCAAAGACATTGTGACAGACAAAGAAGGAGCATTCAATCATGCAATCAAACTCCGTACTGAAAACACTCCGAGATACCATCGAATACCATTTGAAATGGCGGTGTTTGATCGTTTCAACAACAGAAATATTGTTCATAAAAAATTGACTTTGCAGGATATTCCGCAGAATGAAAAATATAATCTTCTGCATCTCGGCAGAGTAAATATCAAAAACGGCATGCGTTTATGGTGTCATTGGTCATGGTATATTCAATTTCCGCTGGATGTCGCAGTAGAAAATAACGGAGATAATAAATATGATATTTATGTTTCCATAAAATTCAAAGGGGCACCTTATGTAAAAGATTCAAAATCTCCAACTGCAATTTTTGTTGACAGAATTTATCTGGTAAAATAAAGTAAGACTATGAAAAATAATTATTTTGAAGTAAAAAACAATTCACTTTTTGCGAAAAAAGTGGAGACTTTAGAAGATATGGATGGAGTGTATCAAATAGGACATCCTGCTCAGCTTGATTGTGAAACGGTTGCCGTCGGACTTAATATCAGATGCTGTGGAGTTAACGCAATCGACCTCGAAGTAGGCAATGATATACTTATTCTCAAAGATTTTGAACATCCTGAAAACGGAAAATTTCAGATGCTTGACCGACCTTCAAAATTTATAAATCCATTGTCCGGCAAAGAGGAACTTCTCGCCCGTTATCCTAAAAATATAGGCTTCGTTCCCCTCGGGGCAAAACTTGATGACGATTCCACGCATCCGTTTGCCGGTACCGGATTCATTATTGGTCAGGTAATGGGTTTCCCTCTTGAAAAACTCGATCGCTCAGATTGTTTTGACGGAATTCCGCAGGAAAAGATTTTTTACGGTTTTGAAATCGCCCAATGTTCATACGATGGTAAAAATTTCAATGTCGGAGAAAGACAAATATTCAAAATTTCAGAACTTCTTGAAGGTTTTGTTTTCGGAGGAGGAAGTGTCGGACCTATTCTTCCTGACGGAGACGGTTTGATGATGGCTTATTCCGGTTGTCCGGATTATGGTGATAACAAAGTTTACGGCTGCGGCATTCTGCGCTGGAAGAATATCAATGGCAAATGGATACCTTCAAAATTTGATTCAGTTTATGAAGACAGAAGAAAATTTGAGACTCTTAACGGTGTTTCCGGTAATTTAATTGAACCTACTGTTGTGCGTCTTAATGATAATTCATTGCTTTTTTCTGCCCGTGAGGTAGGAAATAATCCTTTCGGTCCCGGTCCGCAAGAGGCTGAACGTCTCCATATTTGGAAATCAGTTGATAACGGAAAAACATGGATTTTATGCTTCATCGTGCCGCATTTTCATACTTTAACTCCGATGAGTCTGGATAGCAGTGCAACAGGAAAACCTTTTGTTATTGCCAATGCATACTGCACTTGTAATTCAAAAGGTGAAACAGTTCCTTCCATAATTCTGCGTGAAAAGCTGCTGGCTTATCCTCTCAAAAATGATTTAACCGGAATTGAAGAGCCGCTTGTGATTCAGGATGGTAATGCCGATTTCGGGATGCCGCCATACAATTCGTTTTGGCGGATTGATTTACCGGTGGGCATGACCTTACAGTTCAGAAATAAAAAAATTTGTCATTTGATATTTTACCGGGTTTTGGAACATCTTGAATGTGATTCCAATGCTATGCCGACAGAATTTACCGGCTGTCATATTGCAGAAATAAAATCAGACGGCAATGTAATGCCGATATGGAAATTTTAAAAAAGGATTGATTGATGAATAAAAAAATTTATGCGGCATCAGTAACGCCGTTTTCCGCAAATGATACAATAGACATTGACTCAATGCTCAATATCCTGAAAAGAGTTGCTGCTGCCAAATGTACAGGAAGTTTTATTTTCGGCACAATGGGAGAATGGGCGCAGATAACTCCATATGAAAGGATTGCTGTTTTGAAAGCAATCGATGTTGAAAAAAATATAGGAGAAATTCTTGTCGGAATTTCTGAAAACAGCTTAAAAATGACTTTGTTGAATATGGAAAAAAGCATGTCGTACAAATCAGCAGGTTTTGTTGTCATGCTTCCTAATATGCGGACTTCACAGCTCGATGCGGTGAAATACTTCCATACAGTTTGTGATAATTCTGATCGTCCGGTATATTTTTATTATGCTCCGGTCAACAATAATATTCAGCTTTCTGCTGAACAGCTTATGGAAATAGCTTCACACAAAAATTGTGGAGGCATTAAAAATTCTGCTTGTAATATAGCTTTGAGAAAAGAGCTTCTATCATGTAAAAAAGATAAAAATTTTGCAATTTTTGAAGGTTGTGAATGGGCAGTTGATGAAGCATTGTTATTAGGCTGTGACGGTGCTGTTTGCGGTATTGGAGCGCTTGCGCCACGGGCATTGAGCCGGATTGCTGAAATGGTGGAAGATGGTAAATTTACTGAAGCTCGTGATTTACAGTATGAGCTGATAAAACTTTTTCATGCAGTTTACGGCACAACCAGTTGGATAGGGCAAAAATATGCATTGAAAACTCTTGGGGTGATTTCCTCAGAACAGTGTCGGATTCAGCCTTTTGATATGCTCAGTCTTGAACGGCGCAAAGAAATTGAATCGGCAATGGAAAAATATTATGATATTCTGGTGTAATAATGAATAAAACAGTGCAAATCAATCAAAGTGTTCCTGTAAAATACAAAGTTGATGTATGTGTGGCAGGCGGCGGACCTGCCGGTGTTGCAGCCGCTGTTTCCGCTGCCCGAAACGGAGCAAAAGTTTTTATAGGTGAGAGTTGCGGTTGTTTCGGAGGACTCGGCACCTGCGGATTGGTTCCGGCTTTTTGCGGAGTCGGCAACGGGAAAAGATTTCTCGGCGGTTCAATCTGTCGTAAAGTTTTTGATATTATGCAGATTCCTTCAGGAGAACTTGAGCGGGAATTCAGTTTTATTGACGTTGAAAAATTAAAATGCACTTATGACAAAATGATAATTGCAAGCAACGTTCAATATGCGTTTGAGGTAAAAATGATTGCAGTAAATACTGAAAACGGAGTTGTAAAAAATGCAATATTTGCTGATGGCAGTGATTCAGGTTTATTTGCTGTTGAAGCCAAAGTTTTTATTGACTGTACCGGAAACGGCGATTTGGCAGTTCGGGCAGGAGCAGATTATACACAGGGAAATGCTAAAGGAATTCCGATGCCTTCAAGTCTGTGTTCTCTATGGAATAATGTCGATTGGGATGAATATAAAAAAGCAAATGTCAATCTTTTTCAACTGTTGCTGCAAGCAATAGACGATGGTGTTTTCAAGGAGCCTGACTGGCATCATTCCGGAATGTTTCCGGTCGGCAATTCTCTTGCCGGAGGAAATTTTTCTCATGCATTCGGTATCAGAGCCAATGAACACCAAGATACCAGTGCGGCATGGATGGATTTGAGACGTAAACTCGAAGAATTTCAATATTTTTATAACAAATATGTTCCTGGTTTCAGTAACGCGGAGTTATGCATGAGTGCATCTTTGCTCGGAGTACGGGAATGCCGACGTATAATTGGTGATTATATTATGACGATTGATGATTTCAATGCCCGCCGTCGTTTTGACGATGAAATAGGACAGTTTGCATATCCGGTAGATATTCATCCGTTAGATGCAACAAAGGGGGAATTTGAGCGTTTTCAGCGTGAATTTTACGGAAATCTCCGTTACAAAGACGGGGAATGTTACGGCATCCCATATCGTATACTTATTCCGGCAAAACTCCATAATGTTCTGACCGCGGGGCGTTGTGTCAGTACCGACCAGCATATGGCAGCTTCAATTCGCGTTATGCCGGGTTGTTTTCTTACCGGAGAAGCAGCAGGTTGTGCCGCTGCGATGGCTTCAGCAACAGCCAACGGCGAAGTACGCAATATTTCAATTCCCGTCTTACAAAATAAATTGGGTATTTCAAATTAAAAAACTGTCAATCAGCATAAAACACACAGACTGTATTATAATCAACATTTTTTATAATACAGCCTGTTTGTATTATACTGTTGTAAATTACAGTACGCCTTTGGTTGACATGACACCTTTGATGCGCGGGTCAGTTTGAGTTGCAGCATCGAGAGCCCGGGCGAAAGCCTTGAAAACAGCTTCCAATGCATGATGAGTTTCTCCTGCACGAATCAAATCAATATGCAGATTCATACCTGATTTTACAGCCAATGCCTGAAAAAATTCATGAAAAAGCTGTACATCAATATCACCGACTACCGGAGCCGGACATTTTACATTGTAAACAAGATACGGACGGTTTGACAAATCCAGAGCGACCTGAGCCAGAGCTTCATCCATCGGCAGCAGAAAACTTCCGTAACGGCAAATTCCTGCACGATCTCCGAGAGCTTTGCTGATGGCATCTCCCATAACCAATCCCAAATCTTCCATAGTATGATGATAATCAACATCTATGTCACCTTTTGCAACAATTTCGAGATCAAAAAAACCATGTTTGGCAAAAAGAGTCAGCATATGATTGAGAAACGGAATTCCGGTATCGATTTTACTTTTTCCCTGACCGTCAATATTAAGTTTCAGTTGAATATCAGTTTCTCCGGTAACACGTTTGATTTCAGCAATTCTGTCCATAATAAACAATCCTTTTAAAATTTAAGTTCATACAATAAAATAACGCCATTTCATGATTTGTCAAAAAAAATTCTCTTAATTAACAAAAAAAATTTGAAAAAATCAAAAAAAGAGCTATATTCAAAGGCAAGTGCCCGGATGGCGGAATCGGCAGACGCAACAGACTTAAAATCTGTTATCCATTGGGTGTACGGGTTCAAGTCCCGTTCCGGGTACCATTAACCCAGAAAAAACTGTATAAAAAAAGAAAAAAATCAGCGTTGTAAATAAATTTACAGCTGATTTTCTTTTTTTATACATATTTTTTCCCGAAACGGGAAAAGTTTTTTCGGGTTGCCCTGCGTTACTCGTCCTTGCTGACTGCTGACATATTTGCCTGATCAATCGGGAACTTAACAGACAACAGAGAATTTATAGCGGGTGAAACCTTTGAACGGTTTTCCCGGATCAAGCCGGATCGAAGGAAAATTACTGTGGTTCACAGAATCAGGCCAGCCCTGCGTTTCCAGACAAAAACCATTGCGGCTGCCGTATTTACCATTTTTACCATCACCTTCCAGAAAATATCCCATATATATTTGCAGCCCCGGCCGGTCAGTATCCACTGCAAGACGTATTCCTGATTTGTCTCCGGTTACGGTTGCAACATTTTCATGCATTACATTATTTACGGTATCAAGAATGAAATTATCATCAAATCCGCCCTCATATTCTGCATATATTTCTCTGAATTTTTTACCTTTTCTGACATCAAAACGGGTTCCTGCAACATCAATGATTTCACCCGTCGGAATCAGATTTTCATCAACTTTTGTAACATGTTCTGCCGTCAACTGCATAAAATGTTCATCGCATACCCCCGAACTTTCTCCATTCAAATTAAAATATGTATGATTGGTAAAATCTGCAACTGTCGGACGGTCGCTTTCCGCATAAAACTCAATTTCAAGCGAATGTTCTGATGTTATTCTGTAAGTTGTCTGTATTTTCAATTCACCAGGGAAACCGGCATCACCATGCGGACTTACAAGGCTTAAAACAAGTTCAGTATCAGTAAATTTTTCAACGTTCCACAAACGGTGAGAATACCCGAATCCTCCGTGAAGCGTACTTGCATTACGGTCATTCAAACAGGACTGGTAAGTAACTCCATCCAGCACAAATCTGCCGCCGCCGATACGATTCGGTACTCTGCCGACCAATGCTCCGAGATAGCCCGGATTTTCAAGATAATCTGCTGGATTTTTCCATCCCAATGCAACATCAAGCAGTTCCCCGTTTTTATCAGGTGCAAAAATAGAGATAACACACCCTCCGAAATTTGAAATATCAACTCCGAATCCATCTGCCAGGCGCAATGAATAAAGATTTGCAACAGCTCCGTCTTTCATTTGAAAAAATTCTCTTATCATATCAAAAAATCCCTTTCATTTCAATCTTTTTTATCTTTTCTGCCGCCGAAAATAAAAAATATTCCTCCGGCAACAGCAAATAAAGTTAATATTCCCCACAATTCAAGCGGTTTGCAGCGTCCGAAAAGCTGTCCGCCTATCCACGGGCCGACAGCATAACCGATTCCTCTCATCAATGAATATACCGAAAACATACGGCCCGCATTTTCCTTCACAGTTTGAACTGAAACTGCGGTATAAAGCGACGGCTGAATTATAATTTCTCCGAGAGTAATAACTGCTACTGCGGCGGCTATATAAAAAACATTCAATGCAAATCCGAGTTGAAAATATCCTGCCGCATACAGAAATGTTCCCAGCAGAAGCTGCCATACAACAGGCATTTTTATCTTGGTAAGCAATGCAATCAGCGGGATTTGCAATGCAAGCACCATAAAACCATTCAAAGAATAGACCATTCCGAGCTCTTTTGAGGATATGCCGACATATTTTGTAGAATAAACTGATAACGTTGAATAAAGTTGTGATACAAGCATTGTAAGCAGTAATGTTCCTGTCAACAACAGCAGAAATTTTCTATTTCCGAAAACATCGGCAAAAATATTACGGTTACTTGTATTTATTTTGTCAACAGCTGCCAGTTTGACTTTTTCCAAATTCCGGCAGCAGGCAAATTCAGTGTAAAACGTCCCTATAACACACAAAATACCAGTCATAATGAAAAATAACCAGAACGGTGTCCGGGCAAAAAATGCCCCAGCCATCGGTCCCAATGCCCAGCCGATATTAAAACCGATACGGATTTTACTGTAATATGAGGGCCGCTCATCCAATGAACTTATGTGAAAAAGATATGCATCTGATCCTACCTGAAATGCCGCACCTACCGCAGTATTCAACATCAAAAGCAGAGCCAACAGCCAGAACGGAGCATTCATATAAACAGCCAATGCCAGAATAAAAAATACTCCACCTCTTGCCAACTGACCCGCAAGCATCATAAATGAACAACCTAATTTATCTGTCAGCCAACCGCACGGCAGCGGTGCCAGAATTGCCGCCAGCCCCAATAATGGGAAAATTATACTCACTGTCGAATAATCAAATCCACGGTCATTGCAAAGATATATCGGAATAAACGGATAGACAATAGCGTATGCAAGCTGATTGAAACTCCAAGCCGCCGCAAGAGAAATGCCTTTATCATTAAAAATTTTTTTCAATATTTGCATTTTTCTTTCACTTTCTCAAACGAACTTTCGGCAGCCGCAATTTGTACTGAATTGCCAGAATACGCAACCCGGTAACAACAAAAAGGACAATAACAAATAAAGCAAAAAACGGCACTCCCGCCTTCATCAACAAATAATACAAAATTCCGCCAATCAACGCCGCTGTCGCATAAAAATCACTTTTCAAAACCGTCGGGATCGAACAGACCATTATATCCCTGATAACTCCGCCGCCGATTGCAGTCAGAACCCCGCTTAAAACAATTCCTGTAAAATCCAGATTATATTCCACTGCTTTCGCCGCTCCGATAGCAGTAAAAACACCGAGACCTATCGCATCGGCATAACGGATTATATTTTGAGTTTGAGATATTTTCCGGTAACAGAAAAAGACGATAAATCCGCTTGCTATACATATCAGAAGATATATTTCATTTACCAATGCCGCAACCGGAGTTGCTCCGATGATACAATCCCGAACCATACCTCCTCCGGCACCCACAGCACACGCAAGAACAAGCACACCGAGCAGGTCAAGTCTTCTTTCTATCGCCTTGACCGCACCGGTAATCGCAAAAATCATAGTCCCGAACAAGTCAAGTGCCAATATCACAATATCAGCTGTCGCCATAATCAAACTCCATTATATTTACATCAGCACAAAAATATACAACATCATTCTGAAAATTCAAATATCAAAAAAAATTACCGTGATTTATATTTTTCGGCTTCGGCTTTGAGAAGAGAAAAAAAGCCGGGCCCGATGTCATCCATACGTTCAGGATGGAACTGCACCCCGAGGACCATGCGCTCCCCTTCAAATTCAATCGCTTCAATACTGCCGTCAAATGCTTCAGCCACGACTTTTACACCAACACCCAATGCCGACGGGGAAACTGCCTGATGATGAAAACTGTTGACTCTGATCTCAGCTCCTTGCGATTTGCCGAGTGCCTGTGCGAAAAATCCGTCATGCAGAATTTCAGCACGGTGAAAAACTCCGTTGCGATGCTCATCTGCATTATCAAGATGCTGAATAAGTTTACCGCCGGAAACAATATTCAGAAGCTGACATCCGGCACAAATACCCAATACCGGAATCTGCCGCTTCAATACAGCTTTTCCGAATGAAATATCAAAATGAGGACGCAACCGGTCTCGCCCCGCCTCAGGATGCGGCGGCTCTCCGAAATCAGCCGGATCATAATCCCGCCCGCCAATCAATACAACTCCGTCAGCTATATCCAGCAGAGTTTCTATATTCTCCTCTTTTTCTATTGACGGAATCAGCATTGGCACTGCCCCGGAATCACTGACACGCTGGACATACTGGCTGATTATAACTTCATTTTCACGATTATTGATAATATCTACTGCCATATTAAGCAGTATCACGGGTGGATTTTTCATTATATTCCGCTGCACCTATATAAAAAATCTTGTTAATGTCCTAAATTTGTGAAAGATAAAATTATTTGACAAAAGTTCATCTGACATTTATTTTTTAGTAAGCAAACAAAAAAAAGAAAATAATCAGATGCACAATAAATTTAACATAAAAATGTTGATTTGTCAAGCAGAGAACAGATTTTCTTTGGATGAATTGAAAAAAATTGACAAAATCATTTAAAAACAAATCTTTTGCTGAGATAAAAAAATGAATTTGCCCCGGACAAAAAGAGCGGTAATTTGATGGTTATTTTTATTCCGATACTGCAATTTTATATATTCTGATATTTATTTACTATTCTCAAACGCATCAAAATCGTCTGAAGATATTTTCGGAATCAATTCTGTTTTTACAAGCATTGCAGGCAATTCAATCAAACCTGACGGATGACATCCTGCTTTGATTGCTTTTAATAATTCCACACAGCCGGTATAGCCGATTTGCTGTGGATATTGTTCTATTGTAGCTATGGCAGAATTCTGTTTATATATATTTCCGAATCCGGTAACAACTACATTTTCAGATGCCATATTCGCCCTTTTCAACATATTTATCACACGATAAGCTACATCATCAGCATCTGTCAATATTATAGTTGTTTCAGGATATTTCTGAAAAATCATTTTCAACGTCAGATAAATGTTGGTATCTACAAGACCGTGCGGATTAAAAATTCTGTTTTCAACATCTTTTATTCCTGCCTGTATCATCGCATCAGAAAAACCTTCAATTCTTTTTCTGCGCGTAAATTCAACCTCTGCCACATCACTTATTATAATGATTTCTCTGTGACCTTTATCAATGACATGCTGCGCCATTTCAAAAGCAGCTTTGTAATTATCACAGCTGACAGTACAACCATATCTTACATCCGGCAAGCCTGAATCAAGCGCAACTATCGGAAGTTTATAATCAACAGGAGGAGGAAATATACCGCATATCAGCAATCCGTCAATTCCTGCGTTTTCGAGTTTTTCTATATATTGCGGTATCATTGACGGCGAAGGCAGTGCGATATCAAGCATATAATCATTCTCAAGGGCGGCAGCTTGAATACCATATACCATGTGCATATAATACAGATGTTTCAACGGCCCGACATACGCAATCCTGCCGACAGGGAAACGTGAATTTTTGCAAACCATAGTTCCTGAGCCTTGCACGCCGCGTTTCAAATACCCCTCCGACACAAGCATTGTCGTAATTTTATTTATGGTGGCACGGGCAACCTTAAAACGGGACATCAGAGCATGTTCTGACGGAAATTTTTTCCCGATTTCATATTTGCCCGTTTCAAGTTCATGCCGCAGAATATTTGTTATTTCTTTTGCTTTTGCTGTCATATATATCCTTTTTTATTTTCTGTAATATAACATAAAAAAACTTTTATGCAACAATATTTTTCTGATTTATTGCAAATATAAACTTTTTCTTTAAAAAAGCATTATTCTATGATATAAAACATATATTAAAAAAAGTTGATGAACAACTTTTTTCACAAAAAAACAACTTTTATATTTGCTTTTTATTTCAATATGTATTATTATTAAAATAACATACAATAAAAAGTTGTCTATTCAACTTTTCCCGTATCACATAAAATCTATTGTAAATCAACAAAATTCAATAGAATTTATCAGCTTAAAGAAAGGCTAAAAAATGAAACAAACAAAATTCACACTAATTGAACTTCTGGTTGTAATTGCCATAATTGCATTTATTGCTGCAATTATTATTTTTGTTTACCGTAAAAAAGAAACAGAAAAAACAAACAGCAACTCGACAGAAAACAAAAATATTAATTATTTCGACAAATATATTTCTGAAGATTTTTATTCAGGGATAAAAAGCGGCGATTTCAACCGCAATATTTATCCCCGGTTCAGTGACAGAGAAGCATGGGAAAAGGTACGCAAAAACAAGCATGCAGATATGATAATTGCCAATGCAGATGCTGTTTTGGGGAAAGACATTCCGCAGTTGAGATTTTCAGAATTCCGCCGATTTGCCACTGACGGTAATAGAGACGGTTATGAAAAAATATATTATGAACGGCGCAGAAATCTCAACTTTACTGTATTAGCATTGTGCCTGACGGGTGATAAAGCAAAATATATGCCGACAGTTCTGGATTATGTTGTTGCTATAATGGAAGAATTTACCTGGACATTTCCGGCGCACTCATACTGGCAGGGAAAAAGACTTTCTGATGTTGATAATACAGATCTTTTCTGTGCAGAAACCGGTGCTATGATGGCGATAATTTATCATATTCTCGGAGAAGAACTGGATAAAGAAATAGAAAATATTTCCGAAAAAATACGCATTCAGACATTGCAGAGAACTCTTTACAATATTTTTTATACTCCTCATATCAAAGTACACCGAAGACACTGGTGGTTTGATTTCTTTTGGCGGAAAAACAATTGGACTCCATGGTGTTCTGCAAACTGTATTTTAACTGCAATATTACTGGAAAAAGACAATGAAAAATTGGCACATTTCATTCACAGGCTTTTGCAGGCCAATGCGATTTTTGTATCACAGTACAGCGAAGACGGTTTTTGTGAGGAGGGCTGTGATTATTATTATGCTTCGGGGTTAAGGTTATTTGAAATTTTCTATATGCTGCACAGAATAAAACCCGGCAGCATGGAAAAAGTTATTGCAGTTCCGAAACTCCGGGCAATACTTGAATTTATCGCTCATTGCAATATCAACGATAAATACCGGATAAATTTTGCTGACGGCAGTGCATTTGCAACACAAAAAATATCAGCATCCTTAGCCGCATGTGCCAAATTGATTGACTCCCGGATATTACAGGATTTTGTCGGCAATAAACAGGCAAGTCTGGGGGGATTGGGCAATGAATTAAGTACCTGTATGAAAATACTGTTTGATATGCCGGAACAAAAAGAAGGCAAAAAAACTGAATTGATTCCTTTCACATACTTCAAAGACCGTATTGCAATATTGAGGTCAAATGATTTTTCAGCGACAATCAAAGCAGGACATAATGCAGAATCCCATAACCATAATGACCTCGGACACTTTACTGTTTTTTATAAAGGCGAACCGGTAATCGTCGATGCAGGAACTGAAGTTTATTCCAGAATAAATTTCTCCGAAGAACGCTATACTTTATGGTATACCAGAGGCTCCGGACACAACGCTCCGGTTTTCGATAATATTGAACAGCAGAATGACGGCAAATACAAGGCTGTATTCGATTCTGCAAGTAAAAATAAAGTCGTTTGCAATTTAAGCAAGGCATATCCACTTGAAGCAGGTGTGAAAAAGTTTATCCGCACGCTGGATTTTTCACCCGATTGTGTTGCCATATCTGATAATTTTGAACTTGCAAAAACAAAAGATGCAAACATAAAACTTTTGACTTTGTGCGATGTGGAAAAACTTGCAAACGGCGATGTCCGAATCGGCAATGTTATAATGAAACTTGATGGTATTGAATTCATAAAAACTGAAAAATTACCCAAAATGAACGGAGGCTGGAAATGTGCTGTAAATGAAATTTATTTGAAAAGTTCAAAAAATAATTACTCTATCCGTTTTTCTCAAAAATAAATTCCCCAAAAACACAAAAATATATATCACCCCTAACAGAAAGGACAATTTATGAAAAAATTATTTACACTGACTGAACTCGTTATTGTAATGATGATCTGTGTCACTTTTATCGCAATCATTATTCCCTCAGTCAACGCAAAAGAAGATGCCTTGAAAGTCAGCTGTACCGGTAATTTGAAACAACTTTATGCTATTGAACAGATGTATGCCAACGATAATGGCGGCTATATTTGTCCCACTACAGTAAACCGCAAAGGTTATGCACGCAATCTTATTCCTTATGCCAAAGGAAATATGGATATTTTTGCCTGTCCGGATGCAAAAAATGCTCCGTATGCTAAAAAAATCACCACTAAAAATTGGAAGGAAATACCCGCCGGAAAATATTATCTCGAAAGAACTTATATGCGCAACTCTTGTATCGGCGGCTGGGAACCTTTCAAAGCATGGCACGGCAAAGCACGCAAATTTGAAGGAACCAGAAAACCTGAACGTTATGTCATGACTTTTGACGGCAACATGTCACAGGGAACATGGGAAATTATCCGTTACAATGCAAAAACAAAAGTTTCAAAAGGTGTTGAATACCGCCATGATGACAGTGCCAATGTCCTTTTTCAGGACGGTCATATTGCCGCATTCAAGCCTGCTGATTTCAAAGGCGGCCGCGGCATCGGCACTCCTGATGAAGGCGGCAACAAATATACTTTTGCCCGCAGATAATCAAAAAAATAAACAATTTGGTAAAAATTAAAAAGAGAAGGAAAATTTATGAAAAAGACATTCACTCTGATTGAACTTCTTGTTGTAATTGCCATCATCGCGATTCTTGCCGGAATGCTGCTCCCAGCCCTCAACAATGCGAGAGAAAAAGGACGTTCTGCCAAATGTACCAGCAATTTGAAAACACTCGGACTTGCAGCAACAATGTATATGTCTGATTATGAAGACTGGATTCCTTCTATGGGAATAGGAAAAATGAACAGCAGTGCCAATGACCGTGTGCTTTATATGTTATCTTCTTATGTAAATAAATACGCTATCTGGACTTGTCCGTCCGCAAATTATACCACATGGACTCCCACTGGATATCCGAATGCTTATCAGCATTACGGCGTGGAAATTGCTCTTGGCTCCAACATGTCAACCAGTTTTAGTTATAGTAATTTGAAAATGAGAAATCTGCTGCATCCGGTCAAAGTTGTCTATGCGGCAGACAGATTTGCCCCGAAAAACGATGGCGGTTCAAATGATCCGAATTATGCCTGTGCGGGATACAACAGCGGCGGCGGTGTAAGACATTATGACGCCCGCCACGGAAGCCGCTTCAATATGGTTTTCATGGATGGTTCAGTTCATTCTTTCAAAGGAACACCGAAAGGTACGGAATATAATAATCCAAGTGCTGATTTTGATGCACATACCAAAGGATATACGCCTTATTACTACAACAAGAAAAAATTTGACGGCTCAAACAGATAATAAATAAAAGGATTTGATAATGATTTACAAAATTATTTGTTCAATATTGGCACTGACGGCTTTTTGTGCCTCAGCCATAGAAATAAAACTGCCGGAAAAACCGTCCGTGCATGAAAAAAATGCCGCCGCTTTGCTGCAAAAACATGCAGATAAAATTGATAAAGACAGCAAAACTCTTTTTAATATAACTCTTGCACCGGATATGGAGTATGGTGCATGGAGCGTTTCATCTGACGGCAAAATTGTAACGTTAAAAGGCGGCAAACATGGTATCTATCTGGCAGTTGCACATTATTTGCAGGATATTTGCGATGTGATATTTTATTCACCGTTTGAGCGTGAATATCTCAAAAAAGAACTGCCTTCAAAGTTCAAATCCATTTCCGGCAAATCTGCTTTTTATTTTAATGAAATTCACTCGATTTACGGCAGAGACAACGGCGAATTTGCGCTTCTCCGCGGCTTGAACAATGACGGGTACAACAGCATTTCCTCCCGACCGGGATTTTGGAGAGTTTTCGGCAGACCGTACAATATTCATACATTTATGTATTATATTCCGGCAAAAAAATATTTTGCATCTCATCCCGAATGGTTCTCTGAAATAAATGGCAAACGTATAAGTCTGCAATCACAACTCTGCCTGAGCAATGCAGAACTGCGCAAGGAAGTTTTGAAAAATCTCCAAATATATATTGCCAAAGATATTGCTGATGCTGAAAAAAACAATGTCGAAGCACCACATATTTATGATATTTCACAGAATGATCATCAACGCTTCTGCCGTTGTAAAAACTGCAATGAACTTGCCGCAAAATATGGTAATACTCAATCCGGACTTTTATTGGATTTTATCAATGAGATCGCCCGTGAGATCCGCAAAACCAATCCGGGAATCATGATTTCAACTGCAATGTATCAGTATACCGAAAAAGTTCCATCCAATATCAAACCGGAGGAAAATGTTATTATCGTTCTTACTGATACTTTGTCCAATGTTCTCTGTCCGCTTACCGATAAACAGAACAAATATTTTTACAACTTGCTTCAGGCCTGGTCAAAATTGACTCCGAATATCCGCCTCTGGGATTATAATATTACCTACACCCAACCGCAGGAAATGCCCTATAACAGCGAATGGACATATCAATCAGATATGAAATTTTTCCGTGACTGCGGCGTAAAACAGTTGTTTACTGAATTTGAAGAAGCTATCCTCGCCGACGTGCGTGATTACAAAATTTATCTCAAAACAGCAGTTCAGGAAAATCCGGATGTCGATTTTGAAGCTGTACGAAAAAAATTTGTGTATAATTTTTACGGCAAAGCCGGTGATTTGTTTCTGCAATACCGCGATGTGCTGAAGAAAGCACAGGAGCGCAAAAATCCGTATCTAGGGATGTATCCTCCGACCGCCGCCAGCAGTCATTTGGATCTGGAGACAATTACAGAAGCACAGAAAATTTTTGAAAAAGGTTTTGAACTCCTCAAAGATGATCCCGTCCGTCTCAAACGCTGGCGTTTTGCACGCCTCGGCATCGACCGTGCAACTTTGATTATGGCACGTCCGCTGATGGCAGAATATTTGAAGAAAAACGGCTCTCTCAAAGGCTATCCCTTTATGGACCGTAAGGCGATTGCAGAACGTATTATGAATACCGTTACGGAACAGGCAAAAATCCGTCTTTTTCCCTCTCAAATTGAAAAACTGCTCAAATATATGAAGCAGGAAATTGAAAAATGCACTCTGCCGATCACTGAACGCAGTTTATATACTCCGGAACAATTCAAAAATATCTCCGCAGACAGATTATTCGATTTTACAATGGAAAACGCTATGCGTTGGAGAAATTATATCAAGCTTGTCGACGACCCGGAATCTGATGTAGGAACTGTCGCAAGCATCACTTTCCCCAGTCCGGATAAACGGATAAAATTTGAGGATTACAAACTGCCGATTTGGTTTTGTACTTATTCTCCGGCAATCAAAAAGAATCTTTGGGGACAGAGCCTTTTCCCGAGATTTGTGAAAAAATCCGGTTACAACTGGTACAAACTCGGAGAAACCAAATTGAGTTCAGATTGCATATTTGTAATTTTCAGAAGCTGGAATCTGCAGCTCGGAGCATCCGGACCTTTTGATATGAATGATCCTGACCGCAAATTTGAAGTCTGGGTCAGAATCAAATTTACAGGTCCCGGTTATCCTTTCGGCAAAAAAGATGAGCCTGACGCTTTCTTCATTGAACGTGTAATGCTGGTAAAAAAAATGAACTGACATATTTCAGCACAACTAAAAACATTTTCAGATTGACCTTGCAATACTGAATTTACTGTGCATCTGACTTTTATTGTACTTGCAAAATAAAAGTCGGATGCATTTTTTGTAAAGTTTTCTGATGATTTACAAATTTCAAGCCAATAACTATCGAGAGGAACAGGCTGTTGCTTACCTTTTTAAAGTTCAGCAACAGCCAATTTTCTCTACAAAAATTTTTAAATAAAATGTAATGATATGCAGTTATTTGCGGCACAGGCAATCACCTAATGCTTCTACTACACCGCAATCCGGGCAGCGTGGTACATTTTCACCGGCAGGAAAACCACAAACCTCATCAGGACCTAAAACAGTAAATGCTGTTTTTTTGCCGTTCAACACTACTTCAATCCTGTTACGTGCTGCAACAGCTTTTTCTGAATACAACATAAATTCATTATTATCCAGTTTGCGGCATTCCCAACCTTCAGGTACAATCAAATCTGCTCCGGCAGAAGGATCACCTTCAACCTCAACTTTTACTTTACGCCATATTCCGGGAAACAATACAGGCTCTCCACCATAATAAAACCATACCTCACGACCGTCCAGCAATTCCACACTGGCACAAAGATCCCGTTTCAAAGCACTCTTTGCCTGATCATTAGTAAATAATCTTGTCATAATATCATCAGGTAAATTTGTCTCATAATCACCGATCAATATTTCACTGTCAGCAGATACAGCATTTTCTCTCAGGCGAACCAACCGGTCAGTTAATTTCTGAACATCTTCCGGAGCATCACAGGGTTTAGTAAATTCATGCAGAATTATTTTTTCACCAATCGGCTGTAACCACCGCTCAGGAATAACTTCCGTACCGCCTAAAATGCCGAGAAATGAACCAAGCGTAGCCGCAGTGCAATCTGTATCATACCCGCAATTAACAGCCTTGCACAAACAATCTCCAAAATCCTTTCCGTAAAGAAGACCAATAATTTCAAAACCATGATTGGGAACTGCATCACATGCTTGAGTACCTCCGAAAATTGAATAAATTTTTTCACGTGCCTCTCCCCATGAAACCCCATTATCATAACACCATATTGCCTCCCGGATCACTCTTGCTATACGGCATGAGTGCGGAATCATATTCAACCCGATTCTAAGCAAAGTACGCAAATCTTTCTCGACAAAAGCCGCCGCTTCCATTGCCGCCCAAAACATTTCCCCATACATTCCTTCTCCGCCGCTGTGATCCATACAGGAATCCCGCCACGCCATTTGCGCAGCACTGTCCGGATCTCCGGGATTCAGGCAGGCCCATATTTCACTTCTGATCGGAGAACCCATCTCATCAACAAAATAATTTTCAAAACAACCTGCAACAGGAGGACGAAGACCGCGTGCAAAATTATACAGGAAAAAACCGTATTCATTACACGACCATCTCTGTGAATATCTGTTCCAATAATCTGCAAAAGTTCTCATGGAGGGAGTCAATCCCTGTTCTTCCACCATTTTCAACCAGACCATCTGCAAATCAAGATCATCATTCGGCATAGGTTCAGTCGGAACCGGATCATAAAAAGAAAAATTATGTGTATAATGTTTCCCTTCTGAGGCAGCCCCCAAAGTCCCGCCTATATTCTTGCCGAGCCAGCATGCCAATACTTTATCTCTGTATTCATCTCTGTTTATTCTTATAACGTTCATTTTTTATCCTCAATTCTGTACAATATTTCATAATAAGGCTTCTATTGCCTGTTCTTCTACAATTTTTTATCGTTTTCAACTTAATTTTTAATCATCATCATTTCATATTGCAAACTCCCTTATTTTCATAAATCATACTTTGCAGAAACAAAGGCAAATAATTGTAAACTATTACAAACAAATTTAATACAGACAATATCGTGCCGGATCAATCTTTTTTCAATATATCGGTAATCGAACGATTCCAACCGTATATACTTTCATACCAATAAGTGTATGATGCACTGTCCGTATCTTTCATATCAACGCTCCGGCGGTAACTGTCCAATTCATCTAAAGCCCTGGCAAAAATTTTGGCATCACCACCTTTCTTGTAAACTCTGAAAGCCGCTTGAGCAGCAAGAGTCAATTCTGCCCTGCGGAGTCCACGTTCCAGAAAAGCTATCCGGATTTCTGCTTCACTATCACCTTGAGCAGCTTTTTGTGCTGCATTGATAAGTTCACGTCCTTTTTTCATAACTTCAGGAGTAAATATTGCATCGGCAACGAGAATAAAACCTTTCCATGAATTTCCTCCGGTAGCGCGGCAAGCCTGATTAAATGATTTATCAGTTATTGCATCCGAGACCTTTTCCCAATGCCGGAAATAATTTTTTACGGCATTTTTTGCACGTCCGAATCCGCTGTAATATTCATCCAGTATTTCATCTACATTTCTTCCCGGTTCATTGTGTAAACGTGCCAGCACATAAAGATTCGGTCCTTGAGTTGACCATTGCCCGGTGAGTGAATCAAAGTCTGTTGCAATCATATTATTAGCGGCATAATAATTAAATTCCTCACCCAGTTTCCGGGCATAAAACAAAGGCATGTTATGCCCCGCCAAAAGCCAATTCGGACGTAATATAACACTTGCACCGGCTGAACTCCAACCAGTCCAGCGGTTACGTGTTTCCAGTCGTTTATTATCCGACCACGGAAAAATAAAATTAGGAACAAAAACGATTCCGATACGTTTGTTAAGCCTGGTTTGTACCGGAGCTGAAGCATAATTTGAGTAAGCAAATCCCAGAACTGTGGCATCCGGGTTGTTTTTTTCGGCTTCTTTCTGAACTGCCAGATAAAATTTTGCATAACGATCGGAAAGTGATCCTAAAAATTGAAACCAGGTCGGATCAGATTTTGCGAACGCCTTTTGCGCCAGAGATAATCTTTCATTGAAAATAACTTGATTCAGGTCACGGTCATCCCTGCCCTGAACACTATCCATCACATCATCTCCAAGTTCTGAAATTTTTTTAACAATTATCCCTCTTGTTGCAGGATCAGCTACGTCCCACGCCATACAGTTTGTACAAGTACATTTGCCGGGATTATCATTTTCTCCTACTTTAATAAAGGGGTCTCCGGGAGTACGGGTACGTTCCCAATTCTTCACAATTTTTTGCCAAAGAGCAGGCTGACTGACACACATTGAAACATTTGCCGGATGTCCGCGGTAAATAGTAGGATCTGAACGACGTGTACCATCAGGAAGCAAATTAAACAATTCCGGCTCAGTTTTTCCGAAACGCCGCCAATAATCTTTGAATGAATGATTAAGCTCCATACTTTTCCCGATGGCAAAACGTTGCCGGCGGAGCCAGACAGCCTGTTTGTAAAGATACTCCTCAAGTGCTTTCGGAGATGACCATACCGCAGAATGAAAAACATTTACACGATAAGGATTATCCACCAGTCTGGTATGAATGAAATGCGGTTTCCAGATTATATCTAAATGACCGATATGGATTTCATTGCGTTTTGGAATAACTTCACCGGATTTACCCGGCCATAACCATTTTACCGCCAGTTGTTTCTGCAAAAATTCATAAACTGCAAACAAAGTTCCGACACGGGTTGGAATTACGTAAGTTTGCCATGGTCCTTTATTTTTATCAGAACCAAATACCCGATGCGAACTGTCACCGGCAATAAACAAATCCCCATCAACAGTCTTTACAATGCCGGTATTAGGTTCAAAATTATTCATTTTTATCCCGGCTTCAGCTGTTTGTTTGCATGCACCAAGATAAATCAACCCTTTTCCCTGCGGTTTTTTCTCTTCTTTTACTATCGGAAGAGTAATCCCTGTTGACTCCTTGATATGATACTGCAACTCTCCGGCGGCATATTTCTCCACTTTATTGGCGTTATCCGGAATAACAATGACAGCATGTTTCCCATTCCGGTCTGCAATCACTATTGAGGTGTTTTTCCCGTCTTTATTTGAAGCGTCTGCATTCAAACAATTACAAATTATGATACAGACAAGTAATTTGATTACAATTTTCCCATATTTCATATTTTTTCCTTTTTAAATATTCTTTTCATAAATCAATAAATACGGTTCTCTATGCCGTTTCAATAACAACATGTAATTTTTTATCAGCAGTCTGAATCAATTGATTTTTTTACCATCTCTTGTCCAACGGTTATCATCGACTGCACTATTTTTTATATCACCGGTATCTGAATAAATATTGGCTTGCCATTCTGCAGTAGTACCGCCTTTGCCGTTTAATGTTTCTGTATGACCGTCAACACAAGCAATATTTGCCTGCTTTTTCGCATGTTTCGGTACCATTTGATGATCAGCAGGTGAACTTGTGGCTATATGCCAGTTGGTAACTTCTCCGAACATAACAGTTCTTGACGGATTCAACACCTGATTTATTTTTTTTACAGCAGCAGCTCCCCAACCGTTCCAAAAAAGATCGCTCAATCCGTAACCGGGCAATGACCATGGAGAAGCACCGGAATTAGGAACACTGGCTTTGGTAATATGTTTTTTCTGATCAGTCGGACAATAAAAAATATTTGGATCTATAATATATTTTTCCTTGAATAAATAAGTGGTCCAACGTCCCCCGCTATGGGATTGAGGCATCAAATTTTCATTATTATCATCAAGATACAATATCATAGACAATCCCACCTGCTTCATATTTGAAACGCATTTTGCAATTCTTGCACGTTCACGGGCATTGTTCAATGCCGGCAGAAGCATACCTGCGAGTATTGCGATAATGGCAATTACAACGAGAAGTTCAATGAGCGTGAATTTACCGTTTTCATTTTTCTGGAAGATGTCTTTCATTTTTTCTCTCCTTTTTGTTGGAATTTTTCTTTCATGAGACTGGCGTGACACCATTTCTCTACTTTTTATTTTAATAATATTCCATTACTGAAAAATTATATAAATATTAATAATCTTATCAGAAAAATACTTTTCTCTCAAAATCAGGAATGAATTTTATATTTGTCTCTTCCGGTACTCTACCGCTGGCCAGCATCAAAAGAATATTGCAGCAATTTTCAGCCAATTTTAAATGGTCAAAAAACATATACTCACCTTTGGTACGCAGAGGCCACGCAAAACCTGCCTGTTTGCATTCCACATGAATCAGTTCCGGATTCCAGTCATCTTTGCCAAGCTCTCCTGCTATCCATGTAGCAAGCACGTCATCAGGAATTATAAGCACATCAGGACGACTTTCCGGTTTTAACTTTTTAAGATTATACATCAATAAAATAATCTTTTTCATGTTTTCTTCCAGACTCCATGACGAATTTTCATCTTCCCGCATAAAAAAACAGAATTGTTCCGGAGCAAAATCTCCGAAATCAAAAATATTACTGCTTTCAAGAAAAACTCTCCGGAATTCATCAGTAAACGGATATCCTATATGTATAAGCATCGGGCGCTTAAAATTACGCTCATGAACTCTCTGTAATATTTTTGCAATATCAACGTGATAATGCACGCTCGGAACATTCTGTGATTTACCGTCAAGGCCCATATAACACAATGGAATATCTTCTGTCCGGCAAACAGAAATACTCTCTTTATCAAGTTTCACCAGCGATATGATACCGTCAATCTCATGTTTTTTAACAGCTTTTTCCAATCCGGCAAACTCTGAAATATGAAAATTATCTTTCAATTCAGATTCTTTTTTTATGAAAAAATTTATATGACAAGCCCGCTTATTAAGCACAAGCGCAAGAGACTGAACCATACTTGCAGCAGCAGCAAATTCAGTATCATGGTGACATATAACTCCAATATTCCTGCCGACATATCCCTCAATATTTTCAGAAGCTACAAAAACCCCATGTTTGCCTTTTACCGCCAATATTCCATCAGAAGCCAAAGCCTGAATAGCCCTGCCAATAACAGCATTACCAACTCCAAGTTCTTGCCGTAAAACGACTTGTGTTGGTATTCTATCGCCAGTTTTCAACTGATGATCAATGATATAATTAACGATTTCCCGTTTGACAAGTTCAGTTTGTTTACCTTGATTTTTTTGCATTATAAAAGCCTCTTTCATTAACCTATTTTTGGGTTTCGGTGTTAATATAGCATATAAAAAATTTGTTGTCAAGAGAAAAAATAAAAAATAATAAATTTTTTTTGACATGCAGATTGAAAAATCAAACGCACGTTAATGAGTATTTACTGTAATAAATTTTCATGATTATTTTACGATAAAGTAAAAAACGTTTTCTTTATCATTTCAGATGATATATTTTTTCCGGAATTGATTCATCGCTGAAAAAGTTGTATAATGTCATTGTCCACAACAAAAGGAGGATTTTATGGCATCAATAAAACTTTACAACAAAACAGGTGATGAAAAAGCAATCAAAATTCAGGAAAATCTCAAAATGCATTTCGGCAAAATCCCCAACGTCTTCAAAGCTATGGGACGCAACGGCGATTTCCTCGAAGCAGTCCTGAAACTTTCTGAAACTGCCGGCAAAGGTCTTGACAACAAAACAAAAGAACTCATCATGATTTCCGTCAGCGCAATAAACGGCTGTACATACTGTCTCGATGCACACCGTACCGCCGCTCTCAAAAACGGTATCACCGATGAAGAAATAACTGCTGCAATCGAAGTTGCTGCAACCATCTCTTTTTTCAACAGCTTCAACAAAGCTATCGACCTCGAAAGCGATTTGAAAAGCAAATAAAATATAAAAACGGGGTATTGCAAAAATGTTTCAAGTTTTACAATACCCCGCCGTTATTTTTCATATTGCGTATAATTATATGATTTATTTGATATTGCAGGGTTGATTTTTTTATAAAACAGGATAACTTAAACAAAGAAAAAACGTGAGGTATTTTATGAAAAATTTTTTGATCCTGCTTTTTTGTCTTTCTGCTGTTATTCTGTCCGGAGATGAAAACTTTATCTGGTCGCTTGACAAAGGAAAAATCTCTCTGCAAATAAAAGATAAATGCTATCTCTACAAAAATGAACTCAGAATAAATGCTTTTGACAGTCAGAATAAAACTTTAACTCCCGTCATACCGCATGGAATCAGTTATGATGATGAATTCTCCGGAAAAACTCAGATCATCCCTGCCGGAAAATATCTCATTCATACTAAAGAAAACATTCCTGTAACTTCAGCGAAAATCTCTTATCAAGGCTGTAAATCACCATCAGATAATGAACCAAGTCTCTGTTTCATGCCGCAGGATATAACTCTCGGCTCTCCCGTTGTTCAACAGCAACAAAACACTGCACAAACTTCTTTTCTCAATGATTTCAAAGTCATTGCCAAACATGAAGGTACTATGACCGTAAAAGAGATGCTCGCTTTTCTTGACACGTCCACTGTACAGGAAAATTCAATATCGGCAAATCCGTGGGCAGATAAATCAGTCTTATTGATTCTTTTCATTCTGCTTTCTGGCGGTTTTATGCTCAATTTCACTCCCTGTATTCTCCCGATGATACCGATAAATCTTGCCATCATCGGTGCAGGCGGCGAAAAAACTCCGTTTGCAGGATTTTTGCGCGGTGTATATTATGCAGTCGGAATGACCTGTGCCTACGGAGTATTGGGGATCGCAGTTGTTGTTTCAGGGGCAAGATTCGGAGAACTCAACTCAAATATGTACTTCAATTTTGTTATTGCGGCAATATTTTTTGCACTCTCTCTGGCAATGGCAGGAGTATGGAATCTTGATTTTTCAGCAAAATTGAACTCAATAAATCCGATGAAATGGAAAATCGGACGTCCTCTGGCAATTTTTTTGATGGGTGCGACTGCGGCACTGCTCGGAGGTGCATGTGTTGCTCCGGCAGTTATCAGCATGCTTTTGCTGGCAGTAACTTTGTATGAAACTTCTCCTGCGGCAGGACTTGCGGTTCCATTTGTTTTCGGTTCAGGAATGGGGATATTATGGATCGCTGCCGGTGCAACCATGGGCAAAATACTGCCGAAACCCGGCAAATGGATGGTATATGTCAAAAATATTCTTGCTGTTGTCATCGCGCTTTTCGGTATCTATTATGCCTTTATCGGTTTTTCCCTTATTCCCGGCAGATTCGATGCCGCTGCAGAAGTTGCAAAATTGCAGAAAGCCATGTCTGGAAGTGACAGAAAAATTTTCATTGATTTTTATGCCACATGGTGCAAAAACTGTACATTTATGGATAAAAAAGTTCTTTCCGCTCCGGAAATCAAAGAAAAGTTAAAAGATTTTACCGTAATAAAATTTCAGGCAGAAGATTTGAAAAATGCCGGTATTGCCGGTATTTTGAAACACTATAACATTCAGGGATTACCGTCTTTCGTTATCCTTGAAAGAAAATGAGGTTGAATATGAGGAAAAAAGTATTGAATTTTATGACTCTTATCGGAACTTTATTAGGTGCAGGCTGTACCGGTGTCAGCACTGAAAATATCGAAGCAGTCCGCCCGTTCAAAATCAATTCCTATCTCGGAGTATGGTATGAACAGGCCCGGCTGCCGCACTATTTTGAAGAAGGTCTGATCAATCCCAAAGCAACTTACCGCTGGGGCAAAAACGGTCTTATCGAAGTCATAAATGAGGGAGTCGATGAAAAAAGCGGCAAAAAACGTATCGCCACAGCCGTGGCAGAAACTTACAAAGGCAGCGATGCCGGTGAACTTAAAGTCAGTTTTTTCCGTCCGTTTTACGGCAAATACCGCATAATCCATCTTGACGAAAATTATACGCAGGCGATTGTAACTGCGGCAACCAATAATTATTTATGGATATTGAGCCGTGAACGCAAACTGCCGCAGAAAGATTTGCAGATGCTGGTTGCAATCGCCGCTGAATACGGTTTTGACACTGACAGTCTGATATATCCGCAGAAATAAAATGGATTTTGCCGACAAACTTAAACTGCGGGAACGTTACAGCCATGTCCGTGAAAATGAACATGACATGCAGCTTATTGACTATATGACTGAAAATTTCAACCGTTTTGACCGCATGCAGTGGCTCGAAAAAATCAATAATCAACAGCTTTTTGTCAATGGGAAAATTGCCGCCGCCGATACGATTCTCAAAAAACATGACCGGGTCAGTCTGTTTGAAGAATTACAAGACGAACCACACACAAACATTTCATTCAAAACAATTTACGAAGATGAACATTTAATAATATTTGACAAAAGTGCAAATCTCTGTGTTCACCCTACCGGACCATTCTATCAAAATACTTTATGGTATCAGGCAGGAAAAAAATATGGAGAACTTTTTTTCGTCGGCCGTCTCGACCGTGAAACCTCCGGATTGATAATCGCCGGGCGTTCAAAAAAAATTGCTGCTCTCATGCAGACGGATAATTTTAAAATACATAAAGAGTATCAAGTTCTTGTTCACGGAAAATTTGACAAACCTCTGAAAGCATCAGGTTTTCTTGTCAAAGACAGCACAAGTCTGATTGCCAAAAAACGCCGTTTCACTTTTGATTTCTGTCCTGACGGAGAAAGTGCGGATACAGAATTATTTCCGCTTGAAATATATGCAGATAAATTCTCCCTGGTGCGTGCAATTATACATACAGGACGCATGCACCAGATCCGTGCTACCATGTTTTCGCTCGGTTTTCCTGTTGTCGGTGATAAACTGTACGGTATTGACGAAAAGCTTTACAACAAGATTTCAACTCAATCTTTTTCCGAAGAAGACAGAAAAAAACTTATTCTGGACAATCAGGCACTGCATTGTTCCGTCCTCAGCTTTCATCACCCCGTAACAAACAAAATCATAAATGCAGAATCATCTGCATCCCGTTTCGCTGAAGTAAAAAGACGATGAATTTCAAGATTTTTTGAGGACTTTTGAAATTACCTCTACAATATCTGAATAAAAAACGGGCTGCTGCTCTCATTTTTTGAGTTTTTACAACAGCCCGTTATATCCGTCAGGAAAAATTTGTTATCATTGTACTTTATTTTTCTGCGGCAATTTCTTTTTCTTTTTTGTCTTTTTTTATGATATACCAGACTCCTCCAATGAGGGTGAAAATAAAGATAGCAATACTGCCGCCAAGCAGCATGAAAATAGTGAGATTATCGAGAAATTCGTACATTTTTTGCTCCGTAATTTTACAGAAATATTATTCCGCTCAAACATGCGGATACAATATGCCTGTGAGTGATTTATTAATGATTTTGTATGCGTCAAAGCGCATTTACTGTGAAGGTCAAACTTCACATGGCCCTGCACGGAGCG
The DNA here is from genome assembly GCA_017505415.1 of Lentisphaeria bacterium. GTDB lineage: Bacteria > Verrucomicrobiota > Lentisphaeria > Victivallales > Victivallaceae > RGIG5270. The sequence goes on from JAFVPG010000247.1 coordinate 27,874, forward strand.
GCAGAGCATATTTTAGATAACGTTGAAAATGCGACCATTCCTCCATATAAAAATAATGCTGTACCGGACTGACGATATGTCCCGCAAGCGGCAGCGATGACAGATCCTGTGTGCGGTAAGCAGGAGGAACGGGATTAAAATTTCTGCGTGCTGAATTTAATATGGAAAACAGATTAACACTGAAATTGTTCCGCATGGTATACGGAAATTCAGGAATATCCGTCTGCAATTTATCCGGCAGAGAACCATTGGTAATAACTTCAACCTGAACTGTCGGCAGCTCATTGCAGCACAAAACACTCAAAAGAGAAAAAAGCGAAAACATACCGGCAAGCAAAAGCAATAACGGCATGAAATTTCTGAATTTTTTCAATACTTGCAGCAATTTTTTCTCCTTTTTTCTAATTTAGCACAACTAATCAAATTTTGCAAATTTTTTTATTGTTTTATGCGACAAAAAGCATTTTTTAATATTTTTTCATCCGGCATAAACTTCGGGAAATCAAAAATCCTCTCTGAATAACAATTAAGATAACTGTTTTTGCGCATAAATTCAATATGTTCAGGTGCAAACAACGCATTTTTCGGAGTCGATGTGATATTCAAAGTAATAATGTTTCTGCCTTTGTTAAGTTTTACCTGCCATAAATATGGTCCCCAGATTTTCCGTTTAAATTCAGAACCGTTTATTGCAAGTGATGCCATACAGCGAACAGCTTCAGGCAGGACGATTTGAGCTTCACAATCATTTCCGCTTTCAACCTCAGCAATATAAGCTGCAGTTCCGCAAAAATCATCATCTGCTTTTTCAACCGTTTTCCCCTCATAAAGTCCGTTTTTTCCGACACAAAAAGTCTGTTTTACACCAGAAAATTTGAATTCCAGAGGAATTTCGATAAATTTATTTTCTTCTGCACTCTCTGAATTTGTACCATTGACAGCAAGCAGTATCAATCCTCCCGCAAAAGGCAAATTACAATCAATAAAACCGTTATTATCAACAGCAACTCTTGAAGATTTTCCATCACCGGGATCAAACCAGCGCAATTTGCCGCATGGCGCTTTGAACTTGAAATTTATTGTTTCAATACCGGAATTTACCAGCAGAAAACGTTCCCCCAACGGAGATTTGACATGACGTGTCCGGAGATTCAAACAGGGCGATTCAAGCTCAATATCAGATTTTATCCCGTCAATATTTTTCTCTGTATCCTGTACATAATCATAAGTTATCTGACGGCGGGCAAGTTTCAAACCTTCCTCAAAAAGTTCAGCATCATATTTTCCGCACTGAATATCTTTCAAGGGATAAGGCACAGAGGCTTTGACTATCGGCTTTGTGCGATGAAAGAAACAATGCATCCTATGCAGAAAATCATTGAAAATATCATAATACTGCCAGCGTGGGCCATGCTCTGAAAAATTGGAAAAAGTCACGGCTTGTCTGGCTTCACGGCAGGAATAATGCACACTCATTACAGAAATATTTTCAATGCCGCCGATAAACTGCATATTGGCAATATATTTCATCTCTGCAAAAGAGAGATCCGGACCGTAAACTGAATATGTTTCACTGATAGTAGGCTTGCCGCCTGCAGCAGATGCCAGCAAACGTGAAAAATCATTCTCCGGTTCAAGCGGATGTATCTGCCGCCAGATAACATCACAACCCGGCATATCAAGATATTGAGCATGAGTAAAAATATCCGCCCCCCAGAGCCAGCGCATGTCTTTGACAAAATTATCTCCGTTGAAATGTCCGGTGAATATCAGATTATTTCGGTGACACCACTCCTGAATCGGCTTGAAATATTTTTCACCGATAAGTTTGCACCACACAGAACAATAATCTATTTTCGCCTGTTCATCATTTCTGAAAATACGCATGGCACAATCATAAAGAGAATAGTTTTTCTCTTTTTCAAAATGTTCCGCAAGTACATCGGAATATGACAGATAGCCGTTTGCAGGGTCAAAACCGCCGAAATACGGTTCATCCGTGAAAATACCGGGAACTGTTTTCCCGAAATCATCACCGAGATATCGTTTGTATTTCTCATGGACATTATTTATAAAATATTGCACAACAACATCATCAAGCAGATCAGGACGCAAATCTACTGTATTGATTCTGCCGTCAGAATATATCAACTTGGTCTGCCGGTCAGGATATTTGCGGGAAATTTCACCATTCATCGTACCGCTGGGCCAGCCGCCTTCATCATAGAGCCACACCTCCATATCCAACTCTCCGGCACAATCGACTGCTGTACGGCAGGCCTTAAAATATTCATCGGACAAATATCCCGGCATGCCGCCGTGAAAATCATTATAACGGAAATCTTCCGGCATCGGGTGAATAAAAAATCCACCGATATGCTTATTATGAAATTCTTTTATCTGACGGCATATTTCATTTGGTTCAAGAACGTCATTCCAAAGCCAGAAAACAAGTGTTTTTTGCATATAATCCTCTCTTTAATTAGATATATTTTTACCCTGTATTTTTACGGAAGATTTATAACGTACAAGATCAGTTTGCAGCAGAGCGATATGACGGCGGCGGAACGCAGCAGGAGTTATACCCGATTCATTGCGGAATACACGGTAAAATGACTCCACACTGTTGAATCCGCACATGCTGCATATCTCTTTTATGGTATGATTTGTACTTGAAAGAAGAACTCTTGCTCTTTTCAAACGCTGACGCAAAAGATATTTATGCGGCGTGGTATTCAAATATTTCCGAAACATATTATGCAGATGTGCCTCACTTAGCTCAACAGTCTTTGCAAGTTCCGCCAACTGCATGGATGCCATATCTTCATTCTGCATCAAAGCGATTACTTTGGCAAAAGCAAGAGGCAGTTCATTTTTCGGCGAAACACTTGAAATATAAAATTCCCACAGCAGACGGTGAATCAGATAAGCACCGAGAATTTTTTTGTCAATTTCCGGGTCGAAAGTACGGCGCATGGCATCAATGACAAATTCGTCCAAATTGTCAAGATTGTACCATTGCCCGAAACGTGCGGGACGATTCCAGTCAGCGAGTTTACGGAAACGTATGGCAAATGATGAAAATTCTTTGCCGGGTGCAGTTCTGCGCCAGATAGTTTCCTCGCCTGTCTGATGCCACAAAATATCTCCGCGTTTGCAAATACGCTGTTCCCCCCATTCTCCGGAATAAACTTCACCGTCAAGAATGAGTTCTATATAAAAAACATCTTCCGGAACAATATTCGGAATGACATTTTTTTTATTTGAATTATAATAACATACTCCCAATAATTCAACTTTGCCGGGCAATTCAAACATATTTTATCCTTTGTTATGCTTTTACATAAAATAACATCAAAAATTGATAATTTCAATAAAAAAACTAAAAAAAATATAGTTTTTGACATATTTTTATAAAAAACATTCTAAAAATACTTGATTTTTAATTAAAACAAGAATATATTCCGGAAACAGAATTTTCTTTTGACCGATAATTTAAGAAAATTTTTTCATATATCATTACGATTTTGTCAAAAAATATTGTTTTTTGTCAATTGCAGTATTTTAAATGTTAATATATAATATATTTACAGAGAAATTTTTGTATTTACAGGAGGGATACATGATAAAATATGCAGTAACGGTCAGGGATTTTTCAGATGACCGTGAGCGTGCTGAATTGTGGATGCAAGCTTTCCGCCGTTCAAAACTAAAAGCGATAGAGCTTTCATTTTTCCCGAATGTTGAGCCTGACAGTGAATTGACTAAGATTCACGGAGAATATGCACGCAAGCTCAAAAATGAAAAAATAGCAGAAATTGCCAGTGTTCATCTGCCATTTATGGGGGGCGGAAAATCATGGGATATGTCGCTTGCTGATGAAGATGCACGCAAAGATGTTTCAATGCGTCTGCAGAAAATAATTCGTGACAATGCGGATTTGATACCCGCTAATGTCACCATGCATTCAAGTATGGAACCGCCGCTGGAAGAACATCCCGCACGGATCGAATGTGTCTGCCGCACGATTGAAGAATTGCTGCCTCTGGCTGAAGAAATCGGTTTTTCGCTCAATGTTGAATATCTCCCCCGCAAGTGTATCGGGAATTGCATCGCAGAACTGGAAAATATCATAAACCGTTTCGACCCGAAGCATGTCAATTTGTGCATGGACGTCAATCATGTCATGGACAAATACAATGAACTGCCGGACATTATTGCACATCTTGCACCGAGAATCCGGACTTTCCATTTCAATGACTATGACGGCATTGATGAAAAGCACTGGTTCCCCGGTCAGGGCGTGATAAACTGGGGTGCTGTAATGAAAGCAGTCAGAGCCATCGACCACGATGTGACTGTCATTATGGAATGTACCAAACAGCTTGAAGTTTTCGGCAGACTGCCTGACCCGTATTTTGCCTTGCGCCAGACCGAAGCCGCATACTGGTATATTGAAAACTACAATGAAATTGAACAAAGATTAAAGGAGTTTGAAATAAAATACTGAACAACAACTTCCAATAATCTGTACTTTGTCATGTTGTTTGAACTTGTTTTTCATATTTTTTCCTTTCTGTTAAGGGTTGAATTTTCCAATTTTTAACCGCAGATGCGTAAGGCAAACCGCCTTGATACGTTTTGCAATACTTACTTTCTTTTTGCAAAAAGAAAGTAACAAAGAAAAACTTTTCTCCTTTCAAATTCTTCCGTTGTTCGAAGCCCGATGCAGTTACGGCGCCATCTGCGATTATTTACAATATTTTCGCAGATGGCTTACCCTTCGCCGCTTAAGGCGGCTCGCCCCTCAACGGACTCGCTTCGCTCGCCTACGCCGGGGAGGCTCGCTTCGGTTAAC
>JAFVPG010000248.1 GCA_017505415.1 Lentisphaeria bacterium
CATATACCTTTTTTACGCAGGATTTCCACTGCAACTTTGGTGATTTCCTCGTCCTCCCGCCCCATACAGCCATTCTCTCCGGCATGAGGATTCAGAGCCATCACGGCAATATGCGGCTCTGCAATGCCTTCGCTCTGCAATGCCTCTGTCAGCATATCCGCCACAGAAAGAATACGTTCAATCGTGATATTTTCCGAAACTTCACAAATAGGAATATGAGTTGTAACAAACGCCACATGAAGTTTGCCGCTTGACTGCATCATGGCAAAATCATCGCATTGGCACATTTCTGCAATCATTTCAGTATGTCCGGAAAAATCAACACCGGCAAGATTTACCGAATACTTGTTGACAGGCGCAGTAACTATCGCATCATTTTCTCCGTCGATGACCGACCGGGCTGCCATGCGGATCGCCTCAAAAGCGGCTCTGCCGCAAACTCCGTCAGCCTCTCCGGTTTTCATTTCAGCAAAATCAATCAGATTTGAACTTTCAACGATTTTTACTCCGTCAATATCGACTTCAGGAGAATAACGGCGCAAAGCCTCCTCCAGAACTGAACGTTCACCGTAAAGTACAAATTCGCATTTCCCGGCAAACTTCTTTTCTGCAAGAGCCTTTGCCAGCAGTTCAGGGCCAACCCCGGCAGGGTCCCCCATGCTCACTGCAATTTTCACCATATTACCAATCCTGCCCCTGTTTACGGAAATATTCTGCAACATTTGGAATCAAAGGCTTGATAAGTTTTTTGATGGCAACTGCATATTCACGGATCTCCCACTGTGCATGTTCGCTGTCACGCAATTCAAGGAAATGCAGCAGATTTGAAAGGTCAACAGTTCCCCAGAATGTAACCATCATATTCTGCGGCAGCACACCGCGAGCCTGTTCACGGCAAACACCGTTTTCCAACAGACGTTCATAAAGCTTAAAAGATTCAGCATGGTGCTTTTCAATCTCTTTTCGCAACGCTTCATCTTCAAAATTCTCATCAGCAAAAGATGCCTGACGATTGCTTTTGGCCTGACGGCGCAATTTCGGCGGAGTATAAAATTCAATATCAAAATCAGTGTAGCGGCGGGAAATCTCATTATAACTCCATGTACGGTGACGGTGCCACTGACCACGGACGAACAAAGGACAATGAATACTGAAAGTGAAAACCATGTGTTCCAGAGGACTGGTATGTTTATTGGCAATAAGGTATTCAGTCAGCTGAATATCTCTCTCATCCATCTCTTTTTTGAGCTTGCCGAAAGAAACACGTGCGGCATTTACAAAAGTGGTTTCAGTACCCATGTGATCGATCAGACCGACCCAGCCCTGACCTCCGAGAACTTTCACATGATTTTCGGGCGGGACATTCAATTTTTCCATACAAACCTCCTTCTTACTTGATTTTTTTAATATCGTTAACTACTTGTCTGGTAAATTGTTCTGCACATTTATTCATTCCTTTGACCAACTCAACACGGTCAAGAGAATTTACGGGAGTTTCGACAATATATACCTTGTCGATTTTACCGTCTTTATCGGAACTTTCAAAAACACAGCGAACACCGAGTACACATCTTCTATTTGAAATATCAAATTCAAATTCAAAAATTGTCGCAACAATTGCAATTTGAGGTGCATTTTCAGAATTTTTAAAATTAACCGCATTCAAAAGATAACGGCGCAGCATAGTTTCAGGACTCTGTGTCCAGTAATTATATTGGTCAATAATCATCGTGCCGTCATTTTTGGAATAGACAAAATTCAGCTTGACAGGAGAAATATTCTGAATCGTACGGAATGAAACATTATAAGGCAAATCAAGTTTTTCACTGCCATTATAATTCAAATCATAATAATTGCTCTCTCTGACCGACGGACTCAAAAGAGAACATCCGCAGAATCCGCAAATAACCAAACCTGCAATAAATACTGACAATATTTTATTTCGCATTTTTTCCTCCCTTCAAAATTTCAACCGGCGGAATTTTTATCATTTTACCAACCCGCAAAGCATTGGGTTTACTTATTTTATTATACTCCATAAGCTGTTTATGATAGCGCACAGTACCGTAAAATTTACGGCTGAGATGAGTAAAAGTATCTCCTTTTTGAACTTTATACTCTTTTATTTCCTGTTTTTTTACTTCCTTTACTGAATCTGTCTTTTTTTGTTCCTTCATTGTCGGCAAAGCAGAGAAATCTTTTATGATTTCAGGCTGTTTTGCAACTGATTCTGTTGTTTTTGTTGTTTTATTATCTTTATCAACAGCAACTTCAGCTTTTTTCTGTTCTTCTTTTTTTTCAGTATTATGCGCCGCAGTATCGGGAACAGTTTTTGTTGCGTCTATTTGAGAATCACTCTTTTGAACCTCTGAAACACTATGGGGAACGGCATTTTCGATAACCGTATTTTTTGCTTCTTCAGCGGGAACTGTCTGTTCCGGTGCAGTTTTTACGTCCTCAATTTTTTTCGCTTCGGAAACTTCAGTTTTCTCAACTTTTTCCTCCGCTTTTTTTGCTTCTTCAGCTTCTTTTTTCAACCGTTCAAGTTC
>JAFVPG010000027.1 GCA_017505415.1 Lentisphaeria bacterium
GCTGTGCTATCGGATTTTTTCTTTTCCCAATAATAATGTGTTTCATTATAAATTTACTGCCGCACCGACCGAATAAATTCCGCAGGGAATTCATTTCACGCGTTGGTTGTACTGCAAATATGAAACAATTAGGCTATGTTCTGACAATGTATGCTCACGACAATAATGATTTTTATCCGGATAATCTGGAAATGATAAGTTCTTATTTCGGAGGAGACAGAGAGATCTTTTATTGTCCGGCGGTGAAGAAAAAAGAAGGTTTTTCTGATTATATTTACTTTGGAAAAGGCAAAAAAGTCACTGATCCTGTTTTTCTGCTTTTAGAGGATAAAACAGAAAATCATCGCGGCAATTTCAAAAATCGCCTGATGTCAAACAATATGGTAATACCATCAAAAAAAGTTGAGTAAATGCAGAAAGGTTTTCTATGAAACGGATTTTTTTATTGGCGGGCGCGATCGGTTGGGGCGTTTCCATATTGGGCGTGCTTCTGCCGTGGAGCGTTATGGATATTGTTTTGCAAAATATGGGTGCAACGGCTCCGATAACAGATGTGCAAGTGCAATACTGGTTCCGGATGGCAGCAGGGGCATGGAGTATTATAGGCTTTCTGTATTTGATGGTACTTCTGAAACCGCAGAAATATAATAACCTCATTCCGTTGCTTGCCTGGGGAACTGTTTTTGAAGGTATTGTCTTGCTGATTCACGGTTTATATTTGAATTTGCCAATATTCCCCTTTGCCGGAGATGTGGGATTCTGCCTTATCGTGGGCGGCGGACTGCTGCTGAGCAATAATGCGAAGAAACAATGATTACTGACATCAAAGGAATTTCAATTTCAATCAATTCTTTTTTTTGAGATGATGTTGAAATAAAAGAAAAGTGCCGCAAACGGCAAAAATCTTTCATTAAACACTTGTAATTTTATTTATACGCTATATATTTTGAAAGAAAAGAGTCAAAAACGGCAAAAATCTTTCATTGGAGGTTTTTTTATGAATATCGAAAGACCAATATATCTGCAACAACTGATAAATCGCATGAATAATGGCATGATCAAGATTGTAACCGGATTGCGTCGGTGCGGAAAATCTTATTTGCTTTTTGAATTGTTCAGAGAATATTTGCTGTCATCCGGGGTAAAAGCGGAAAACATTATCGGCATTGAACTGGACAGATTTTCAAGTGCCAAATATCGGGACCCGGCTGTTTTACTTGACTATCTGAACACAAAAATCCATGAGAATGAAAATTATTACATTATGCTCGATGAAATTCAGATGCTCAGAGATTTTTCATCTGTTCTGAATGAATTATTACATTATCGCAATGTTGATGTTTATGTGACAGGAAGCAATTCAAAATTTCTCTCAACAGATATTCTGACTGAATTTCGTGGCCGCGGTGACCAAATCAGAATCCATCCGCTCTCCTTTTCTGAATTTTTCTCCTCATTTGACGGCAATAAGGAAGACGCATGGCAGGAGTATTTTACCTATGGCGGATTGCCTTTGATCCTGACGATGAAAAGCGACGAACAAAAAATCGCTTATTTGAACGATCTTTTTGAAATGACTTATATAAAGGATATTAAAGAGCGCAACAAAATCCGTTATGAATCAGAATTGGGCGAGCTGCTGGATGTTCTTGCATCATCCACAGGCTCACTTACCAATCCGCAGAAACTTGCCAATACCTTCAAAAGTAAACGGAACAGCGGCTTTGCCGAAACGACCATTACCCGCTATTGCAGTTTTCTTGAAAATGCTTTTTTGATATGCAAAGGCAGCCGTTATGATGTAAAAGGGAAAAAATATATTTCTACACCATTCAAATATTACTTTGAAGATGTCGGATTGCGTAATGTCCGATTGAATTTCCGGCAGCAGGAAGAAAATCACATTATGGAAAATATCATTTTCAATGAGTTGCGTTACCGTGGATTTTCTGTCGATGTCGGAGTTGTGGAAACAAGAGAGAAAACTCCCGAAGGAAAAGAAATCCGTAAACAGCTTGAAATTGATTTTATTGCAAATTCCGGCAGTAAACGGTACTATCTGCAATCAGCTTTCAATTTGGCAACATCAGAAAAAGATGCACAAGAGAGACGTCCGTTCCTGAAAGTAAATGATTATTTCAAAAAAATCATTCTTGTTCGTGACAATATAAAAATCCGTCGTGATGAATTCGGAATCGTGACGATGGGGATATTGGATTTTCTGCTTAATCCCGGCAGTCTTGATATGTAAAAATTTCGCAGGAAAATTATTACGTGGCTGAATTTTAACAGGAGAAGACAAATGAAAATACTTTTTTTATTCGTGTCGTTGTGTACTGTTTTTTCTGCTTCCGCAGCGGTTGAATGTCAGATGCTTTTACCGGAAAAAGAACAAAAAGAGATTCTTTCCTTACGTCGGTATCCGCAAAGTACCAAACTCCGTCTTTCGGCTGCGGCAATCAAAGACGGTTATGCGGCTCTTGATAAAAAAGATTTAGATAATGCTATGCGGGAATTCAACCGTGCATTGAGGTTCAATCCGAAAAATTTTGATGCCTATTGGGGCGCGGCAATCGTCATGGGGCTGAAAGCTGAACGGGTAAAAAGTATATATGATGCTCAAAATTTAATA
>JAFVPG010000249.1 GCA_017505415.1 Lentisphaeria bacterium
AGTGAGCGCAGGCAGGGGTGTCCACCCCTTTTAACCTGCCAAGCAGCGACGTCGGCTGAAGCGATGAGGCGTGCGGCAACGCCGCTTTTAACGCCTCATATAAGCCGGAGCGAAGCGCAGGCGCTGTAATCAGCCATCGGGCAATGCATTACGCTGATATTTGAAAGGTGATTGGTTTTTTCTTTGCTTACTTTCTTTTTCCTAAAAAAAGAAAGTAAGTAGTAAAAGAAAAAAAGGGTACTTTTTTTATAGATTATGCAAGCTCTCTCGTGTTTGGCGAGGCTTTTTTTGTTTGTAAAGTCGCCAACGGGGTAAGAAAAATTTATCGGCAAAAAAAAAGATATTATGAGAGATTTCTCCCATAATATCTTTTCAGGATATTTTTTAATTATTCAAAAATACTGTCTTTGATGTCTTGAGCAAGTTTGCTCCATGCTTCACGTTCGGGATTAGCGACCATGAATGCGTTATCTTTGAGATCATCGACGAGAGGATTGAAATTCTCTGCACCGAAACCTACATCACTGTGACGGATCCAGCCTTCAGCAAAATCAAATTTCTTTGACATCTGACCGTAGAATTTACCGCGGAAGACGAGTTCCTTGATATATGCATCATTTCCCTGACTCTGGTCGAGCCATACTTTCTGGCTCTGATGACAGGCGAGCATGGCTTTTTTGGTTTCCATGAAGGGAGTGATGTCAACATAGATTTCTGGAACAACGGGTTTGCGCAAACTGTCAGTCAAGCTGTGCGGCATTGAGTGATAGACTGCAACTTCTTTCAAAGTCGGCGGGAATTTCTGACCGCATTTATAGTTGCGCATACCACGGCAGAATGCTGCTGAAACTGCAAGACGACCTGTATTGACGTGATCTTCCATATAATCATAGGGACCGTGTGTCAGAACGATGTCGGGATTGACTTCACGCATGATTTCGACGAGTTTGCCGAGAGTTTCGTAGTTATAAAAAACTTCGAGGTCATCACACAGGCTTTCGTGATAAATTGCGCCTGCCATTTTTGCAGCGGCGATAGATTCTTCACGACGGATACGGACTATATCTTCGTATGTATGCTCTGCTGTACCGAGAGAACCGTTTGCGACATTGAGATAATGTATTTCGTAACCGGCTTCTTTCAGACGCAAGAGCGTTCCTGCCATCATGAATTCATCATCATCGGGATGACAGGAAACTGCTATTGCAACTTTACTCATGATCAATGCATCTCCACATCACAAACACCGAAACCGCCGCGGTAGAAGTTGAAGACAACATCATCATGTTCTGCAAGCAGAGACATGGGAACGCGGGTATCGGCAATTTTCTTGGAAATCATGAAAGTGGTCAAACGCTGACCGAAGGGATTGTCATGATGTCCGGGATGCCAGATTGAAACCTGAGCAGCCTGCCAGGTCTGGACAGGACCGACGGTGACAGCTGAGCTGGGAACGTTCTGGACAGTGCCGCCGCCGGAAGTACGGGCGTTCTGAATCAGAGTGATGGGATGAAGTTCAACGATACGGGTTGAAAGTTTGCGGTATTCTGCGGGAGTTGGGGGCTCATCTTTGTACTGACCTGCACGTTTGACGGGGTCATTGAAAGCCCAGTGTTTTGTTTCTCCCTGTCCGCCCTGCATGAGAAGACATTTTGCTTCGCTGTAAGATTTGATGTATGCTTCGGGATTTTCGGAGGGGAAGTGCATATTTTCTTTGGGCATACGGAGTTCGGGACGGATACGGTTGAAGCAGAGGTCCATATCAGCTTTTGCAAAACCGAGGGGGAAGTTGATGTCAGCAGCTTTGCCGTCAACGATCCATTCGTCCATACCCCAGAAATGGCAATCTTTGAGGTTGAGGTTCATGGCATTGACCATCTGTGCGACGAGGGGAAGCTGTTCGGTGGGACCGATGGGACCGCAAACGCCGCAGGGGTTGTCAGCGGTTGATTTCTGCCAGACTTTGATATATTCGAGAGCTTCAGCGCAGTAAAATTCCTGCAAAGTATCGAAAATATTGATTTTGAAGCCGGGGCGTTCATAATCTTTGAGGGTGTCAATGGTGATTTTTGCGGCATCATCGAGGAGTTCTTTGTCCAGAGTGGTGTAGTCCCACCATTCGGGAGAGATCTTTGAGAAAGGTTTCATTTTTTCTTTCCTTTTGGGTTAAAGTTAAAGGTTGCTTTTAATATTTTATATGAGATATTTTATTTTTCAAGTTCAAAAGTGAAAAATTACTGTTTTTTTTGTAGAAATTATCGTTTTTTATCAACTCTCGGCGGTAAAACGAGCATTTCTTCCGGCGGCAGAGTGCTTGGGAAACGTGTATTGAGCAGTTTTTCAATCGGTTCAAGATTGTACGCTCCGTATTCACAGATAAAACTGATTGCTTCGCCTTCCTTGCCGGCACGGCCGGTTCTGCCGATACGGTGAACGTAATCGTCCGGTCTTTCCGGTAAATCATAATTGACAACGAGAGAAACATCATCGACGTGAATACCTCTGGCGGCAACATCGGTTGCAAGTAGAATTTTACCGGCTCCTGAACGGAATTTTTCGAGTATTCGGATGCGTTTTTCCTGCGGCACATCACCGGAAAGAAGCATGATTTTAACGCCGTATTTGGCAAGGTCGCGTTCCAGACGCAAATTAACATCTTTGCGGTTGCCGAAAATCAGCATGCGGTCATATTTGTAATTATTGATTATATGGAGCAGAACTGCAAGTTTTTCACTCCCTGCAACTGTATAAAATGACTGTTTGATAAGTTCTCCGACGAGTTTGTCGGGTTCGCTTTCAAGCATGATCGGGTCTTTCAACCAGTCTGAAGCAAGCGAAAGGATATGATTGTCGAGAGTTGCACTGAAAAACATGGTCTGACGTTTTTCTTTTTGCGGCAGACGGACGATGATACGGCGCACATCAGGGATGAATCCCATATCCAGCATACGGTCGGCTTCGTCGATGACGAGAATTTCAACTTTGCTTAAATTGAGGCTGTGAGTGTTACTGTAATCAATGATTCTGCCGGGTGTTCCGATGAGAATATCAACTTTGTCATCCAGTGCATAACGCTGTTTTGCATGATCCATTCCGCCGAAAACGACAACTGAATTCAAGCCGGTGAAAATACCGATATTTTGTGCATCTTTGTGAATCTGCATCGCAAGTTCACGTGTCGGTGCGAGAATGAGACAGCGGGGACAGCCGTTCTGCTGATTTTCGAGCGGATTATTCAAAATATGATTGAATGCGGCAATGAGAAAAGCGGCGGTTTTGCCGGTTCCAGTCTGTGCCTTGCCCGCTAAATCCTTGCCGTCAAGCAAATGCTGTAATGTAAGTTCCTGAATCTGTGTGCAGTATTCAAATTTCATACATTGAAGAGCCAGCAGAATATCTCTTGACAAATTGTAATCTGCAAAACGTTTCTTGCCTTCTGCTTCGGGGATTTCAATAAGTTCTGCGGGCTTTTCGATTTTTGGGAGTTCGGGAATAATGCTTTTTTTCTCATGCGTTTTCTTGTTTTTTTTCTTGGAGGCAGGGGATTTTTTATTCTGCTTTTTCTGCGGAACTGATTGTTTTGTTTTGGGAGCTGTCTCCGGGATGGCGGTCTTTTCCTCTCTGGTTCCAAAAAGTTTCTTCAAAAAATTAAACACAGTTATAACCTTTCTTTTTTACCTAAATTTATATAATATAAACCTTTTAAATGATTTTACAAATTTATATCTTAAATTATAAAAAATATCTTATACGAGTTTTTGACAATGTTGACGATATATTGGAAATATATCAGACAAATCCTTCAGACAGCACATGAAACAGCTCTTCTGCCATAAAATTATCTTCTTTTGGGAGTTTTATATAGTATAAAGGCGTAACGGTTATTCAGTGAAGAGCGGCTGGCGCCGCGAGCAGCATAAATATTAAAAGTTTTTGTATATTTCTTTTGAAAGTATTTTCCATATTGCAATTCCTATGGAAGTAAATATAGCATCGCAAAAAAGAAAATACAAGGCGGCTTGCCGCCGTGTAAGCGAAGCGCTGTAAAAAGAAACACCATCCTTACTCCCGAAAGGGAGAAAACTTCACAAGAGAGCGAAGCGAACGTCTTCACAAGCGACCAAAGGGAGCGACTTCACAAGTAAGTCTTCTCTGGAGTTTGGTGAAGATGTGAAGAAAACCTTTGGTTTTGAGTGAAGAGCTTTTGTTGACACAAAAGCGTGAAGAGAAGACTTACGTCTTCGTTCGCCATTTTTTTGCAAAAAAAATGGCGGAGAGAGAGGGATTTGAACCCTCGATACCCAAAAGGATATAACGATTTTCGAGACCGTCGCCTTCGACCACTCAGCCATCTCTCCGTAATTTTTGCTCTAATATAACCCGTTTTTTTCATTTTTCAAAAAAAATATTAACTTTTATGATGTTATTTTCTGTTTTTTTACTTGAAATATTCACTTTTGATTGTATTCTATTAGAAAACACATAAGGAGTTATATCATGAATAAAAATAATATGCATACTATTTCTGTTCTCGTCCAAAATAAATTCGGTGTCCTTGCCAGAGTTGCAGGACTTTTTTCAGGAAGAGGTTACAACATTTCTTCTCTGACTGTTACTGCCACTCACAATCCGGATGTTTCAAAAATGACTGTCGTTACCTCCGGTGACGCCCAAATCCTTGAGCAGATCGACAAACAGCTCCGCAAACTCGTAGATGTCATTTCTGTCACTGATCTTACCGGCAGCCGTTTCGTTGAACGTGAACTCGTTCTCGTTAAGATAAAAGCTGAAACTGCTGCAAAAAAAGCTGAACTCATTCAAATCGTTCAGATATTCGGGGCAAAATTCGTCACTGTCAACAAAAAAGAACTCGGCATTGAACTTGCAGGTCGTTCTGATGTCATTGACAACTTCATTGATATGGTCAAGGATTTCGGAATCATTGATCTCGCCCGCAGCGGAAGAGTTGCTGTTGCCAAAGATTGATTTGTTAAAAACAGGAGTTTTTCAATATGCTCTTTTTTGATCCGCTATATCTTATTTTTGCGCTTCCGGGATTCATTATCGCTCTCATTGCTGAAATGATGGTAAAAGGAACTTTTGCCAAATATGATCGTGTCAGCGCTTCAAGCGGTATGACCGGGGCAGAAGCCGCATACAGACTGCTTAAAGATGCCGGTATTGATGATGTTTCCATCGAAGAAACCAACGGCTTTTTGAGTGACCACTATGACCCGACAGCTAAAACACTGCGTTTGTCACACGGTGTTTTTCATTCTCAGAGTCTCTCTGCAATAGGTGTGGCATGTCATGAAGCCGGTCATGCCATTCAGCATTTTGAGCATTACAGTCCCTTGGAATTGCGCAGTGCTTTGGTGCCGATAGCTCAAATCTCATCGCCTCTTTCATATTTTTTGATTTTGATCGGATTTCTTTTTCAATCTCAAAGTATGGTGCTTTGGGGCGCGATAGCTTTCGGTGCGGCTGTGCTTTTTTCTCTCGTCACTCTGCCGGTTGAATATGATGCGAGCCAACGTGCCAAAAAACTTATGCAGACTGCAGGAATTGTCAATTCATACGAGGCATCATCTGCTGGAGCTGTTTTGAATGCCGCTTTCATGACTTATGTTGCTTCAGCAGTAAACTCTTTGCTGATATTGCTTTATTATTTGGTCAGAGCCGGAGTTTTCGGCGGCAGAAGGGATTGAGATGTCAAACGAAAAATTAATGCAGTCTGCCAATTTCAAGAAAGATTATATTACAGCTCTGGCTGTCGGATTGTTTATTCTTACATTCGCAGGGGAAATATTTATTGCTTTCAGTATTCCGATCGCAATCAATCACACTGCTTTGTATGCTGAACTCGGAATCAGACAAAAATTGATTTCCATGTTTGATCATGTAAGGGGATATGCTTCATGGGGGAATAAATATCCGAATAATGTCGTTGCAATGGAAAAAAGACTTATCCGTACAGATCTTGATTTTCTTTCGTCACATCTGCGTGAATACAGCCGTACCATGCCTATGGAAGATGTCGAAAACGTGCTTGCTGACCTTCAGCAATACAACAATATTATTGCAAAACTGAATGTCGAAGCTCCGAAACCATTCTGTAAAAGTGAAACTCTCGATTTCAAAAATACTGTCTCAAGAATTGAAAAAAAACTCGACACTCCGCCTGTGTCGCAAAATATTAAACAACAAGGTAAAAAATGAGTAAAGTCAATGTAGTTATTCCTGCCCGCTACGCAAGTTCACGCTTCCCCGGCAAAGTTCTTGCACCGCTCTGCGGCAAAGTTATGATTCAGCATGTTTATGAACGTGCAACAGCTTCCAATGCAGATGATGTTTTTATCGCTGCCGATGATGAAAAAGTCCTCGATGCTGTTAAAAAATTCAACGGTAAGTGTGTAATGACTTCTCCCGATCATCAATCCGGGACTGACCGTATTTTTGAAGCAGTGAATGCCCTTGAGGGAAAACCGGATATTATCATAAATGTTCAGGGCGATGAACCGCTTATTCCCACCAGTGTCATCAATGAACTTATCAAAGTTATGCAGGATAATCCTGATTTACCGATGGCAACTGTTGCTGTCAAACTTGACAGAGAACTTATAAATGATCCGAACAAGGTTAAAGTCATTTTCGGTGCTGATCAGCGTGCAATTTATTTCAGTCGTGCGCCTATCCCGTTTCTTCGTGACGGCGGAATCCCGGCTCAGGCATATTTGCACTGGGGCATATATGCATACCGTTTCGATGCATTGAAAAAATTCGTTTCACTTCCGACCGGCAGACTTGAAAACTGCGAAAAACTCGAACAGCTCCGGGTGCTTGAAGCTGGAATGCCTATATATGTACTTCTCTCCGACCTGCAAAGTGTCGGTGTTGATACTCCAGAAGATCTTAAAGAAGCAGAAAAGAAAATGAAGGAATTATTCTCATGAACTCCGTAAAACTCAACAATATAACTATCGGCGAAGGTAAACTCGTTCTCCTCGGCGGTCCCTGCATGGCAGAAACTCTTGAAACCTGCCTCGAAATTGCAAAATTTCTTACCGCTTTGACCAAAGAACTTGACATTCAATACATTTTCAAAGCATCTTATGACAAGGCAAACCGTTCCGCTGGCAATACCCGCCGCGGTCCCGGTCTGGTTGAAGGCTTGAAAATCCTCAGCAAAGTCAAGGAAACTTACAACGTCCCCATTGTCACCGATATTCATGAAGCCGCCGAAGCCGCCGAAGCCGCAAAAGTTGCAGATGTACTGCAAATCCCCGCATTCCTCTGCCGCCAGACTGACCTTCTCCTTGCCGCCGGTGAAACCGGTAAAATCGTCAATATCAAAAAAGGTCAGTTTATGGCTCCGGAAGATATGAAAGGGGCCGTTGAAAAAGTCCGTATGACCGGAAATAATCAAGTTATGCTTACTGAACGCGGTTCAAGTTTCGGTTATCACAATCTTGTAGTTGATATGCGTGGACTCTATACTATGCGTCAAATGGATGTGCCGGTGATTTTTGATGCCACACATTCCGTTCAGCTCCCCGGCGGCAATGGAAACAGTTCCGGTGGAGCCCCGCAATTCATCCCGACACTTGCCCGTGCCGCAGCCGCCGCAGGCATTGACGGAATTTTCGCAGAAATCCATCCCCGTCCCGCTGAAGCATGGTCGGACGGCGCAAATTCACTGGATTTCGCCAGAGCAGAAAAAGTATTGAAAGAGGTAAAAGCTATCCATGAACTTGTCAGACAAAGCTAAAAATATCAAAGTTATCGTACTGGATGTCGATGGCGTCCTTACTGATGGAAGATTCGGTTATGACTCAACGGATAATGAGATAAAATTTTATCATTCCCGTGACGGTCACGGTATCAAACTGGCAATCCGTGCCGGTATCAAAGTCGGAATTCTCTCCGGCAGGGAAAGTGCGGCAAACCGTAAACGGGCCGCAGAACTCGGTCTCTCTTTCTGCAAAGAAAAATGTTTCAATAAAGCAGAAGGTTTTGTCTCTCTCATTCAGGAACTCGGAGTATCTGCAGATGAATGTCTTTATATCGGTGACGATGTGATTGACGCACTTCCGATGTCAATGGCAGGAATTGCCGTTGTCGTCAATGACGGCGAAGACATCCTTGACAAAGTAGCTGATTTCCGTACTCAAACCAAAGGAGGGCACGGGGCAGTCAGAGAAGTTATAAACTGGCTTCTGAAAGAGCAGGGAGTTTTTCAGCAAATCGTTATGGAGAAATATTTCCCGCAAAATAATTGAGGTGAAAAATGGCAATCAGAGATTTTTTCAAAAATGTTATCCGCCGCAGTGGACTTTTTAAAGCAAAAGTTTCATCCATTGATAATTTTGTTTATACTTTAAGTATCGACAGTGGATCAGAAATCATTGAAGCACTCACAGAGTTTATCCGTGAACGGAAAATTACTCATGGCAGTATCAGAGGTATCGGTGCTGTTGAATCAGCGACTTTGCGTTTTTTCGATCCGATTTCAAAAACTTATCAGGATCATGAATTCAATGAACAAATGGAAATAGCTCATCTGGAGGGGAATATTTCCACAC
>JAFVPG010000250.1 GCA_017505415.1 Lentisphaeria bacterium
CCTTGAAAGGGAAACTTTTTTCTGATCTGCGTTCCGGCTATTACCAGTTGAATATTGCCAAAGAGGATATTCGCAACACGATTTATACCGATGATGAATTTTTTCATTATGGCGATAAAATAGGTAATTCTTTTACGCAATGGCAGGAAAAAGAAGATTATGCTTTGCGGAATATCGATTTTAATGTTGTTCCCAAGAATTTTATAGTCCAGTTGGCAGAAGATATTTTGAGAGCTTTCGCTCCTGTTGAATTGCTGGATAAATACGATGTTTACCAGGTGTTGCTGGCATATTGGAATGAAGTTATGGCTGATGATATCCATCTGATCGTACAAGATGGATACGGAGCTGCCAGAGAAACCGAAAATATTATGGGCGAATACACTTCCGGCAAAAAGAAAGGGCAACCCAAAGTTATCGGTTGGGAAGGCAAATTGATTCCAAAGGCAATTATCACCGACGCCTTTTTTGCTGCAGAGAAAAAAGCTATTGCTGATGCTGAAATTATTGTTTCAGATTTGGAAAATACGTTCAATGAATTTGTTGAAGAACAATCCGATGCGGACGGAGTTCTGTTTGAATACCTCAATGACAAAGATGCTGTTGACAATGACAAAGTTACAGCAAAAGTAAAGGTGTTGAAGAAAAAGAAGCCGCTGACAGAAGATGAGCAGTTGCTGCTTGAATATGACAAACTTCATAAAAAGCTCAAAGACCAGAAAAAACTTGTCAAAGACTTGGAAAAGGGTCTGGATGAAAAAGTCCGCGACAAATATCAGTATTTCACTGACAATGAGATTTTGGAGCTTCTGGTAAATAAAAAATGGTATTATTCCATTTTCAGCGGCATTGATACGCTCTATGCAGATGTTTCGCATAATTTGGCAAACCGCATTGTTGAGTTGGTCAACCGTTATGAGAATACGCTCCCCTCCTTGGAGGCAGAAGTTTCAACCTTTGAGGGAAAAGTTAAGGCACACCTTAAAAGGATGGGATTCAAATGGTAAAAAAGCTAAAGCAAACCCAAATTGGATTGTTACCCGAAGATTGGAATTGCAAAACAATAGGTGAATTTGCAGATGCCACTTCAGGGGGAACTCCCAGTACAAAAGTACCCGAATTTTGGAACGGCAATATTCCATGGATGAATTCAGGTGATCTTAATAAAAAACGAGTATTTCATGTAATGGGGCGAATCACACCATTAGGCTTAAACAATTCCAGTACTAAAATAATTCCTCCGAATAGTGTTTTATTGGGACTTGCAGGGCAAGGGAAAACCAGAGGCACGGCTGCGATTAATTATATTGAGTTGGCAATAAATCAGTCAATCGGAGCGATTTTACCGTCTAATAAATTTGTTTCTGAATTCATTTATCAGTATCTTGATAAGTCTTATGATTATATTCGAGACTTATCATCTGGTGGTGGAAGAGGTGGAATATCACTTACGTTCCTAAAAAGTCTCTATTGTCCCTTTCCGCCATTGCCAGAACAAAAAGCGATTGCAGAAGCATTGTCTGATATTGACCATTTGATTGCGACAACAGAAAAATTGATCGCCAAAAAGAAAGATATCAAAAAAGGCTTGATGCAGGAACTTCTGACGGGCAAAAGACGAGTTATTACCGGTGCTACTGAAAAAGTAAAAGCCTCTGAATTGGGGGAAATACCTGCGGATTGGGATGTGTTAAAAATAAGCGATGTTTTTCGCTTTATAACCAATAATACACACTCCCGAAGTGCAATGAACGCCAATGGAGGAAAATATCGAAATATCCATTATGGAGATATTTTAACAAAATACAATGAGATTGTAGATTGCGCGTCTGATGAAATTCCGTTTCTGAATGTGGATATTGCAGTGCGCGAAAATGCATTATTACATACAGGTGATGTCGTAATTGCTGATACCGCAGAAGACGAAGCTGTAGGGAAAGTTGTAGAAATACTTAACGCAGACAAATTTGCAATATGTTCCGGCTTGCACACAGTAGCACTTCGTCCCCAAGAAAGAATGTTTGCTCATGGATTTTTGGGGTACTTTATGAATTCAGAAATTTTCCATTCAAGTTTGTTACCCTATGTAACTGGAATAAAAGTATCTTCCATTTCCAAGACAACTATAAAAAATGCTTTTGTTCTCTGCCCGCCATTAAATGAGCAAACTATCATTGCCAGTGCATTGCGGGATGTTGATAAAGACATAAATGCTCAAATCATGAAATTGAGCAAATTACAAATGCTCAAATCTGGCATGATGAGTGAGCTGCTGACCGGCAGAATAAGACTGACTGAAGATAAAGGACACGATGAGCAATTTGATGATGCAGTCCTGATTTCTGCGATTGTTAATGCGTTTTACACTCCTCAATATCCATTGGGAAGAAAAAAAGTACAAAAATTGCTTTATCTTGCCCGCAGATTTCAAAACGCTGCTCCTAGTGGATTTTTGAAAAAAGCAGCTGGTCCTTATAAACCCAGTGCCCGATACAGCGGTGGGGAAAAGATTGCTCAAAAGAGCGGTTATGTTACATTAACAGGAGCTGATAAAGGTACTTTATTTGCGATTGGCAAGAATATTGAAAAAGCCATAGAATATGCAAAGAAATGGGACTATCTCCCCGCAATTGATTGGCTGGTTCAGAACTTTAAATATACCAAAGTTGATGAACTTGAAGTTCTGGCAACCGTTGATATGGCAATCTGTGATTTGACTGCCGCTGGTCAGGAGATTTCTGTTGAAAACATAAAATCCTTGATCAAAAACAATGCTGAATGGTCGCCGAAATTGGAAAAAACATATTTTTCTGACACAAACATTGCCGCAGCAATAAATAAATCTCAAGCATTCTTCCCGGGAGAGTAAAATGAAAATCAGTACCAGAGAAGAATTGTTTAATATTATTTGTACTGCTGTTGAACAGGAAAACTTGGGACTTTTTGTCGGTGCGGGGTTTTCCAAAGCTTTGTTGAAAGATAGTTATGAATATCAAGCATATTCATGGCGAGAGCTTCTTGAGCAAAGTGCTGCAAGACTCGATGTTGATTTAACCGCAAATGACTGGAATCGTGCATATCCTGAGATCGCATCAAAAATCTGCAAAAAATATTCCGAACAAAATGAAAAGGAGTATTCTTTTAGTGTTAACGCCCTGAAAGAAAAGATAGCAGACTTGACTGCTGTATATCCGGCTGAAGATACCAGAGAAGCCTATTCTGAATATCTCTCTGCATTAAATTGCAGTTGGATAGTGACGACAAACTATGACACGCTGATTGAAAGCGTACTGGGAGGACAAGCTCTTACATTGTCTCCCGGAGACAGTTTTTATAAAATAAAAGACATTACTCCTGTTTATCATATTCATGGTTGCCGCAACGACTATGAAAATATTGTTATCACCAATGAAGATTATGCAAAATTATTTCGTCCAAACGATTATCGTCAAGCACGTTTGCCTTTTCTTATAAAAGAATCCACTATGCTGATGATAGGTTACGCATTAGGAGATATAAATGTTTTGACTGCATGCGATTGGGCTGAGAATGTCTACAAAACAGATGGGCAATACAATAATTCATGCATAATCCAGTTGCTTTATAAAGAAAATCCTTGTGAGGCTCCTTATTATACCGAAACCGGAATGATTATATATGAAATTTCCGATTTGCATGAGTTTTTCTCTCAATTGAATGAACACAGGAAGAATTTTCACCAAAATTATAAAAATACACAAAATGATTTTTCTCAAATAACTCAAATACTAAATAATCCTTCACAAGAGGAAATCGAAAAATTTGTAGCTAATTATGAATGGAGGAAACAAATTATTGAACTTTTCGTGAACTTGAAAGATCAGTTTGGGCAAATCACTGGCGCTTTTCATAAATATTTAAAAAATATTATTTTGTATCTCAATAAAAAATGTAACGAGAACGGAAATTTCGAAGCATATGACAAAAAATTAAATGTGATTTTTGATATGTTTCAACATATTCCGCAACAAGAAATGCCTCCCATAATCTTTAATACGTTGGCTTCAACTTTAGCTGGAATGGCGCGTTATATCGGTACTGAATGTGGGCAATCATTTAGTGCATACAGAACTTGGCAAAAAAGAGTAAATAGTTTACCTCAAGTGGTTGTAGACGAATTGCGTGCGTACTGTAATAATGCCGATTCTTTTGAGCATAGACGTTTACTAATCTTGCTGGAGCAGCATGAAACAGATTTGGGAGGAGACGACAATGAATAACATTCCAATTAACGCCAAGCAGGATTTTCTTCAGAGAGTATCTTCCACCACTTCCATAAATGCTGTTGCAGAATTGATTTGGAACAGCTTGGATGCCGGAGCAAATAAAATTGATGTTATTTTTGATGACAACGGCATTGGAGGTTTGGACCGCGTCACAATTGTTGATGACGGTTGCGGTATAGATGTTGACAAGGTTCAAAGTTTATTTGGCAATCTTGGTGATTCTTGGAAAAAGCATACCGAGCGATTTAATAATAGACCGCTTCACGGTCAAAAGGGAGAAGGCCGTTTCAAAGCTTTTGCTATCGGCAGTTGCGTAACATGGGAAAGCGTATACAAGAATTCCCAAGACGGTAAGCATTATAAGTTCACAATAAAAGGCTATATTGACGGGAAAAGCATTTTTACGTATGATGCCCCAAAAGAATGTGATGCTCTGACAGGTACAAAAGTAACCATAACATCAATTGCGAAGGCTCATGGTTCACTTCTTAACGATGAAACGCACAACACCTTCACCAAAATTTTTGCCAGTTATTTAAGGCGTTTTCCTTCTATAAATCTTATTATTGATGGGAGTCGTATTTGCCCTGATAATCATTGTACAATAGTTAAATTGGCTGAATTAACAGAACGCAATGGTCATTCCGCAACCGTAGAAGTGGTTGAGTGGGATATGAAAATAGACCGTCAGATTCAATTGTGTGATGCTGCTGGTATTGAACTGCAAACAACCGAAGCTAATGTACGGGCAAAAGGTTTTAATTTTACGATAGTGATAAAAAGTAATTATTTCCGTGAATTAGATCAGCAAAACCTTTTATCACTTGACAATTTTGACTCCAATACACAGGCATGGATTGATGAAGCCAGAGAGGTTGCCAAAGGGTATTTCAGGAAAAAAAGAGCTGAAGAGCTTTCTGGAATTGTACAGCGTTGGAAAGAGGAGCAGATATATCCATTTGAAGACAAAGATCCCAAGGATATTACTTCTGTAGAGTTGGCTGAACGTCAAGTCTTTGATATCATTGGTGTCAATGTTCAAGACTTTCTGCCGGAATTTGATAAATTAGATAGTGCCAACAGAAAATTTACCTTTCGCTTGCTGGCACAGGCTTTGAAAAATAATCCAGAATCCCTTCAAACAATTTTAACTGAAGTGCTCAAGTTAAAGCCAGAGGACCAAAAAGAACTTGCAGATCTGTTGCATAAAACTGAACTTACCAATATTATCAAATGTGCCAAAACTGTTGCAGATCGGTTGGATTTTCTTGTCGGTCTTGAAAATCTGCTTTTTGATAAGGAAACCAAGAAAACATTACTTGAACGAGATCAGCTTCATAAAATTTTGGAAAATGAAGCGTGGATTTTTGACGAGAATTTTACCCTGGCAGCATCAGAAGCTACTCTTAATGAGGTGTTGAACCTACATTTAGATAAACTCGGAAAAATGTGTGATGATGATAGTACCGTTACCCGGGAAGACGGGCAAGAGGGGCGAGTTGATTTATTGCTTGGTTTAGCGACTCGTCCCCGGCACGATGAGCTTGATCATTTGGTTGTAGAGTTAAAACGTCCATCGCAAAAAATAACGACAGAAGTACTTGATCAAGCTAGAAGTTATGCTTTGGCTATTGCAGGTGATCCACGGTTTGATAAAGCAAAAACTCATTGGAAAGTCATTGCTGTTTCAAATGAAATGAATGAGGAAGCTGAAGAATGCGTTAATCAAGCCAATCATCCTGTTGGACTGTATCATAAATCTAAAAATGGGAATATTGAGGTTTGGGCTTTTACTTGGACTCAGATTCTAAGTGCAGCAAGAGCGAAGTTGGAATTTCTCAATAAAAACCTTTGCTATGATGCTGACAGAGAAAGTGCCAAAAAGTATTTGCTTGATAAACATGAAAAATATATTCCCACTGTAGCAAAAGAAACTACAGCAGATAATACGGAAATAAACTCCAATTCAGGCGAGGTTAAAAATGACCCAGATCGGTGATGCAGAAATAAAAACTCAAAATCGGATTATTCGCTTTTTCCAAGACCGTTTGAATTATTCGTATTTGGGTAATCTCCATGATTTGGAAAATAAAAATATTCGTATCAAAGAGCTTACCGCATGGCTTTTGCGTCAAGGTTATTCAGAAACCTTGGCCCGACGAGCTGTCGATGAGTTGATAAAAGCAGCTGGCAATTTGCAAGGCGGTCTTTATGACGCGAATAAAAATGTGTACACGTTGCTCAAATATGGAGCAAAGGTAAAGGAGTCTCCCGGTGCGCCAGAGAAAACGGTGTTTTTTATCAACTGGGATTTATCCAATCCGTGTGCTAACGATTTTTCGATTGCAGAAGAGGTAACTGTTGTCGGCAACTGCGTAAAACGTCCTGACCTTGTTGTATATATCAACGGAATCGCATTAGCTGTCATTGAGCTTAAGAAAAGTACTGTTTCTGTTTCAAACGGTATCCGGCAAAATCTGACCAATCAAAAGGAACACTTCATTCAACACTTTTTCTCTACTATCCAATTCTGCATGGCAGGGAACGATAGCGAAGGCCTTCGTTATGGTACGATTATTACTCCGGAAAAGTATTATCTGGAATGGAAGAATTTTGATAAAACAAAAGATCAGAACTCTCAAAAAATAAACAAGGTTTGTGAAAATCTTTCCAACAAGTTGGAATGGCAGATCTTCAGTTTATTTGATCCCAAACGTTTTCTTGACTTAATCCACAACTTCGTTATTTTTGATAAAGGGATCAAAAAAGTTTGCCGCCATAATCAGTATTTTGGTATTAAAGAAGCCCAGTTGAAAGTACAGGAACATCAAGGAGGCATTCTCTGGCACACGCAAGGAAGTGGCAAATCGCTCACTATGGTCTGGCTTTCCAAGTGGATACTCTCCAATAATCCGGATGCCCGTGTGTTGATTGTAACAGATCGTGAAGAACTTGATGACCAAATTGAAAAAACTTATCTGGGTGTCGATGAGAATATTATCCGAACTTCAAGCTGCAATGATTTGATTCAGATGCTCAACAAGCATGAAAATCGTCTGATGTGTTCATTGATACACAAATTCGGCAATAAGCGGGGCGGAGAACTTTCAGATCAGGATTATGAAAAGTACATTCAGGAGTTGTACAAGTCTCTACCACCAGATTTCTCTGCCAAAGGAGATATTTTCGTTTTTGTAGATGAATGTCATCGTACTCAATCCGGGAAACTTCATAAGGCGATGAAAGCTATTATTCCGCATGGTACATTTATCGGTTTTACCGGAACTCCGCTTCTTAAAAAAGATAAAGCAACCAGTCTTGAGGTTTTTGGCGGCTATATCCATACCTACAAATATGATGAAGGCGTTGCCGATGGGATTGTCCTTGACTTGCGTTATGAAGCACGCAATATTCCGCAAAATGTTACTTCTCAAGACAAGATAGATGCATGGTTTGAAGCCAAAACACGCGGTCTTATGCCACGAGCCAAAGCTCGGTTGAAACAAGCTTGGGGCAATATGCAGACGGTTTTCAGCTCCAGAACCAGACTGGAAAAAATTGTCTGTGACATAATTTTTGACTTTGAAACTAAAAATCGGCTGCAAGACGGCAGCGGCAATGCCTTACTGGTGGCAGATTCCATTTATTCCGCATGCAAGTATTATGAGATTTTTCAAAATCAAAACTTCAAAAAGTGTGCCATCATATCCTCTTATGAACCTCAGTCTGGCGATTTGAGAACAGATACAGTAAGTCTTGAGGAAGATACAGAAACATTCAAAAAGTACGAAACATACACGCAAATGCTCAACGGGCAAGATGTGGACGCTTTTGAAAAAGAGGCCAAGCGAAAATTTGTAAAAGAGCCTGCTAATATGAAACTGTTGATTGTCGTTGACAAACTGTTGACTGGCTTTGATGCACCTCCATGTACTTATTTGTATATTGATAAGAAGATGCATGACCATGGTCTCTTTCAGGCAATTTGCCGCGTTAACCGGTTGGATGGTGAAGAAAAAGAATTTGGCTATATCGTTGACTACAAAGAGTTGTTCGGAGACCTCAGTGATGCTCTCAACAAGTACACCGCAGGAGCTTTCGAAGATTATGATGAAGAAGATGTTGCAGGACTGATCAAAGATCGCTTGGTAGAGTCAAAAAACTTTTTTGATGATCTCATTGAAGAACTGGATGAGTTGTGTGAAGGCGTTACCCCGCCCAAACATGAGTTGGATTACATCCATTACTTTTGCGGAGAAAGCGGAGTTGATGAAACAACCGATGAAATTTTGACTCAAAGCCGAGAAAAACTCTATCGTTTAGTCAGCAGATTGATTCGTGCCTATGCTGAAATAAGACCCGATATGAGTGAAGCTGGATATTCAGATGCACAGCAGACCCTTTTGGCAGAGAAGGTGAAATTTTATACCGATCTGAAAGAAACAATCGGGCGGGCAAGTGGCGACTTTATAGACCTTAAGGTTTATGAGCCAGGAATGCGGCATTTGATAGATAACTATATCATTGCTCAAGAAAGCGAAGGTATCGGAAAATTTGATGACTTTACTCTCCTTGATTTTATCATCGCCAAAGGCAATGAATTGGACAATGATAATGCTGATAATAATTCCAAAAGTGGAATTGCAGAAGCTATAGAGAATAATATTCGTAAAAAAATTGTTGAACGTTTGCTGGTCAACCCCAAGTATTACGAAAATATGTCAACGATCTTGGAACAGCTGATTGAAGAGCGTCGTAAAGGTGTCAAATCATACAAAGAACTTCTTGATAAATATATCGCTTTAGCCTCCAATGTTGCTACTCCGGAAAATAATGCAACTTATCCGGACGCCATTAGAAAGAGTGGTGCATTGCAGGCGCTGTATGACAACACAGGGGCTGATGAGCAGTTGGCCTTGAAACTTCATGCTGCAATTTTGAAAAGTCGGCAAGATCACTTCAGAAACAATCCTGTAAAAGAAAACAGAATCAAAAAAGAATTATTCAAAATTCTTAATGATGCTGACGAAGTTGAACGCCTCTTCAAAATCGTTATTGAACAGGATGAATATTAAGACTATGAATATAAGCGGTATAGAAATACAAATCAATAGAAAGCATATAAAAAATATGCATCTCTATGTAAAACCTCCTGATGGACATGTTGAGGTGTCTGCCCCCATGAACATCAGTGAAAAAAGCATAGAGATTTTTATTCGCACCCGCCTGTCGTGGATTAGGCGGCAGCAAGAGATTTTTGCTCAACAGCCGCGCCAAACAGAGCGTCAATATGTTTCAGGTGAAACGCTTTATCTTTGGGGACAAAAATATTTTTTACAAGTAAAATATAGCAATTGTGGTAATTCAATTGTACTTGAGGGGAATAAAGCAGTTTTAACTGTAAGGCAAGCAAGTACAGCTAAACAGCGTGAAAAATTTGTGAATGAGTGGTATCGTTCTTTATTAAAAGAAGAAATTGAAAAACGTTTACCAAAACTTGAAGAACTTTGTGGCTTGCATTGCAATTCATGGCAGGTAAAATACATGACCACTCGCTGGGGAACTTGCAATACCAGTACTCGGAAAATTTGGTTAAATTTGCAATTGGCAAAGAAGGATTTTGCTTGTTTGGAATACATCATTCTTCACGAGTTACTGCATTTATCCGTAAAAGATCACTCTGAACGGTTTGTCATTTTGTTGGATAAATATATGCCGTATTGGCGTGAAATAAAAAACAAACTGAATAGCCAAATTCTAGATTTTATGGAATGAGTTTTTGTCGAAACATAAACAAGAGTTTAAGCTGCTTGATTGAGAAAATTGGGATATCTGATATTATTTAATTTCTCTCGGCACTTAGCTTTGTTGTTCCAAACTTAATATTGCGTCAAAGGTTGCCGCCAGTTGCGAAAGTTTTCAGAAAGCGGGAGAGGTTCTGGGCGGTGGTCGTGCAGCCGTATTGTTGCAGTTCGGCAGCGATTTCCCGGAGTGTCATACCTTTGGCTTGCCACGCTCTGATCTGTTCAGCGTAAGGAGCAAGTTTGCTGCGGCCGGGACCGTTTTGATAACTTTTGCGGGGGCGGTTGGGGCGTGCCAGGTGTTCTGCAAAAATCTGTGACGGGCTGCGATGCCACAGCTTGGTGTCTTCCCGTTCCAAAAGTTTATATGCGTTTGAACTGTAAAAGGTCAGCAAAGCTTGTTTCACTGCCATGTTGCGATCATTTCGCAGCATGGTAGTGATCTTGGCAACTTTAGGCGGTATGAGATTGTAAAGATTTTTCTGTGTTACTTGCATGGCACACTCTCCGTTGCAGCGTATTCCAGAAACAACAGCGATTTGGCGGTATGGAACAATATCTGATCTGCCAGCACGTATGTTTTCAGTTTTTTGATAACCGTTTCCCGGTCAGCCAGACCATCTTCCAGCATATTCAAACAGACATAAACCCGATCATTGGCAACCGGACCGTGCACCAGATCGAATTCGTGTTCAAAGTCAACATCTTTGCGGTTTGCCAAAACAAAATCCAGCCACACTTCATCGGCGTTTTCAAAACTCTTTATCTGCAGTTCCGGATGAGCAAACAGATGATCAGGCACATCAAACACGGTAACAACACCGGAAGATTGGTTTTCCTGCATCGCCCGGATTTGTGCCCAGCGGCGGGCTTGTTCCAGATTGCTGGTGGTATAAAAACCTCTGCCGAAATCACCGACTCTGGATGAGGTGAGGATCTTCGGATTTTTGACTTCTATGTGACTTCCGTGATAGAGTTTCATTTATTCACCCGTTTGCTTAAGAACCGTTCAATTTCAGAAAGCAACTGTTCTTTGCCGATCGTATGCAACAGGTCGTAATTTTCCAAAAGAAAATCCAGAGTACCGCTTTCATCAAAATACTCTGCCACCTTCGCGCCTGATACTCCAAGTTTGGTCTTGTATGCTTCAATGGCGAAAGAAAGAAATTCGGCTTTCATTTCATCAATATTCATAGTTTCAGCCATTTTGTACCTCGCTTTCTATATATTAATATAACCTGTTTTTCTGTTTTGTCAAATAAAAAATCAACTCTTGTCAACTCTCTGATATTCCGGTGCCAGAATCTATTTCCCAAACGGTCAACACTTCATCGTTCGTCAAAACAGCTTATGGCAGAGTATTTTTTCAATGCCATTTGACAAACTGGTGGTCAAATTGTATATTAGGGACATGTTGTTTTGAGAATTGAATAGTTGAAATGGCAAGTAAATGGTAATAAAACTAATAAAACAAGCCTGTGAGTCCGTGATTTTTCCACCGTGGACACAAACAAAATGGCTTGCCACTTTTTACCATTTCGGGGGTTCGGACTACCGTTTTTTACCATTTAAATGGTGTTTTTATTAAACGGTAAAATTAGCCGAATCAGACATTTTTCAGCGTAAAAACTGTGATTTACAGCGATTTTTAGGAGTGGATAAAAACCTGTGTCCATCCCCTCATCGCCCACCATTTTTGCCGCAGGCAAAAATGGTGAACGAAGCCGCAAGGCTTCTCTTCACGCGGCGTCAGCCGCTCTTCACTCAAAACCAAAGGTTTTCTTCACATCTTCACCAATTCCAGGAAGCCTTGCTTGTGAAGTCGTTTCATTACGCTATCGCTTCATTGCACTTGTGAAGCCGCTCATTTCATTCGCTTGTGAAGTTGCCGCCTATCGTCGGGAGGATGTGTTACCTTTACAGCGCGGCTTTGCCGCTTAATTTCTTTTACTTGAAAACTCATTGCGGCAGAGCATTCATCAAGCGGCATTTTTAACCAAAAATCATCTGATAATTTGATTCAACCTAAAATTTCCATAATCTACGCCCCGTAAAACGCAAAAAGGCGCAGGACAGTTCCTGTCGCCAATTTGCGCTATTACGGGTACATTTCCGATAATTTACATTTGCTCAATCAATTTCCAGAAGGTGACAAAAAATCCTCCGACCAGTAAATGCGTCGGTATAATGCAAAGCCTGATCCACGCTTTTTCAAGTAGGAAATGTTTGTTCTGTTTTTTTGATTTCCAGACAATAAAACTGTTCCAAATGGTTATAATTGTACCGGCGATGATCGCGACTGTCAAGAAAATATCCCAAACGAAAAAAGTACTCCATACCGCAACAATGATCAGCAGTTCAGCCAAGTCTGTCCAAGTACGGCATAGGATTGCATTGATCAGGAAAATCAATCCGGTAATCAAAAGGAAAAACAAAATCGCCAAATAAATTTCCATAGTTTATTGCATCCTGTACATTAACTAAAAAGATATATTTTTTTCATTTTTCCTCTTCTGAGTGGGAAGCAGCCTTATTGATAATCCAATAGTATATTTCAATTGGAGAATAAATTACTATTGCAATCAAAAGGCATATAACAGAGATGAAAACCATATTTTGCCATTCTATTCCGACTGCGTAAAACAAACTGTCAAAGCAGCCGAAGCCGAAATACCCGCTGTGGTTTGAAAAGCCATCCACATCACAGTAATTCAGCAAATTCGGAATGGCAACTGCCAATACACAAAGTACCGGAAGAACAATTTTCCGCATATACCACGGACGGGATGTTTTCATTTTTGCACCTCCGGTTCAGTATCATCGACTTCCCAAGAGTAAGCGATGAGCGAAATACCATCCAGCTGGGCGATTTCCATAGCTGTTCTTCTGGCTTTGAGAACTTTGCTGAAAAGACAGCGGAACCGACAAGGCATCTTCAGCCAGAGCGGATCTTCAAGCAGTTCTTTGACAATCCACCCGCTTCGGGCAAGAAAATCTCTTGAATCCATCTCAGCTTCCGACAACTCATGGGTGTTTTTTATATTCCGATCCAGAAAACAATGCACTTCTACACCGATATATTTTTCTTCCACCCATACAGTTTTGTCAGGTATACACTCATAACGGAGGACCAGTAACGCATTGTGCGGTCTTGTTGTTATGATATAATTTTTTTTCATCTCAGCCTCTTGAATAAAGTTCAAAATCATACATCATCAGTGTAATATAGCATCGGCAAGATGAATTTCAATTTGCGATTTTATTTTTCTGATAGTGCTGATAAATAAATGTCTGCGGTGCGACTGTTTTTCGGGGCGGATTTTGTTCTATCGGAATTTACAGACAATTACTTTGAGGTGGAAGCCGTTCTCTGTTTGGATTTTTATGCGTTCAGAGATGTTTTCCGGAGAAACGGCATAGTTCAGCAAAATCGCATTGCCGGCAACCGTGTTGAGCTTGCGAGAACTATTCCGAAGAATAAAAACACCCTCCACCATCCTTCGCTGAAGCTACGGATGGCAGGCCGTCAGGAATGCCATACGTAGATTTTTTTTGCTTGCAAAAACAAGCGGAGTGCAACGGAGCGTGCGAAGGATGCCCTCCATAGCTCGGAGAGCGGCGGAGGGCTGTGCGGCTGCGAATTGCAATAAACATTTAACCGGAGACAATAACAATGTTCTACACCTATATTCTTCGCAGCATTGAGCATCCTGATCAGCGTTATATCGGTCATACTGCTGATTTGCGGGAACGGTTAATAAAGCACAACAAAGGTGACGTTCCGCATACCGCAAAATTCCGTCCGTGGAAAGTTGAAACATACATTGCCTTTGAATCAGAAGAAAAATCTACTGCTTTTGAACACTATCTCAAATCCGGCAGCGGTCACGTCTTCGCCAAGCGGCATTTC
>JAFVPG010000251.1 GCA_017505415.1 Lentisphaeria bacterium
AAATCCGTTTTGAAAAAATCCGTAGAAAATACAATGTTGTTTTGGATGATTTAAGTTCAGATCCCACAATTGAAGATGTCTGTGTGGCACTTGAGGCTGATTTATTCAGTTCAGATCCATCACGTCACCGGAAACCAACGTTGGATGAGGAAACAACAAAACAAATACTGAGAGATCTGAAAACAGCCCAAATGCCTCTGGTATCTCATTCCAGTTCTCCACGTGTGGAAAGATTGAGCAATATGCTTCTTTGCATACAATGGGATTTGCCTCAACCAACATTCGGAATTCCTGTAATTGATTTGCACAAACGTTTGATTTCCGGATACGGTTTGCTGCCGGAAGAGGTAAATTCCATTCTGGATAAACTCAAAGAAAAATATCAGGTAAATTTGTTGACATTGCCATCCGATCCCAATATCGAAGAGATTTGCCTTGCTATTGAAACTGAATTGGAGCAATAACTATGGCAATAATAAAAATGAAAGGTGTCAAGATCAAAAATCTTGACCAGCTGCGGGAAAATTTTGACTTTACCAATGCGAAAGACTATCTTTTGCAGGGAACGCTCTCAGCCTGGATGCGGGAACAGGGAGAAACAGAACTGGCTGACGAATTAAATGAATTGAAGGATCAAAACTATTCCGATCAGACTATGGCTGATAACTTTGCCGGTATTTTCGGCTTGGAACAACCAACTTATGTTGCGGAAGCAACTGCTGAAATTGTGGTCGCTGAAAATCCAGTGAGTATTCAAGTACCAACAGATGAAATTTCCATCGGCAGAGGTTCTTTTCCTCTTGGAAGCTGTTTCGGAAAAACTGGAGTAGTTTACCTTGATGAAGAAAAAATGGCAAGATACGGATTGGATGGCGGAGATGGTAAAATCAATGATTTAAGACGATTTGCAAAAAACAGATTGGTTCTGTATCTTATTTTCAAGGTTGCCAATAGCGTTTTGCATGAAGATTTTGTGAAAGATAACGATTACCAGTTGACTTTGGATTTGGAAACAAGTTTTTGTGATGTGGGATGGGGCGCAGAACAATTTAAGCAACTGAAAGAATTGTTGACTTCGTATTTCAGTTTCCCCAATGAGTGCTGGTGGTATGATACATCACTCTATGTATATTTTAATGCAGAAGGCTGGACGCATATTTGTTCCTGCAAAGGTGTTTTAGCGTTTGCAGGTCAAACACAAGTGGTGTTTAGAAATGATTCCAATTACGATGGAAAATTCACTCACTTATGTGCAAATGGTTGCTGGGATCAACTTGTTGAGGAGTATGGTTTATGTCGCATTTAAAAAAATTTCAGGAGTTATTGGAAATCTATCTTGATTCAAGGACACCGATCATCTGTGTGGAAACATTTGACTCGCTTTCTTTTATGGAACATCTGAAAGAAACCTGTCGGAATGAATTCGAGCTGATTGAGTACCGTAATAAAAGTTTTTTGTATAATACATTTGAAGAGAAAGCTGTAACAGATTCTTTCTCAAGCGAGTTGATTCGCGCACTCGACCATTATGTCAAATATCGAAGGTTGGAAGGCAAAAAAAAGCCTGCCGTATTGGTTCTGCACGAAATACATCCATTGCTGAGTCAAATGGAAATTTGGCTGAAGCTGCAGGAGTTCGCTCAAAAAATACAGCAGTTCAGTGATGGTAAAAACTGTGATTCCGCCTATGATACCCGTATTATTATTGTTTCCTCAATGATAATTTTGCCTCCGGAATTGGAGCCAATGGTCACAATGCTCAATTATCCATTGCCGGATCGTGCAATGATCCAGGTAATTATTGGAGACTTTTTTAAGCGGCAAGGAGAATCACCCCGAAATTTAAGTGTTGATTTCATGGAAACGATCAAAGCACTGCAGGGATTGACCGAATTTGAAATAAAAAATATTCTTGCAAAAGCCTATGATGCGGGAACTGTAATTGGAAAGGATGGGATCAATTTTATTTACTCTGAAAAACAGCAGATCATTCAAAAAAATGGTTTGCTGGAAATGATTCCGGTTTCAGATAGTGATAAATTAGCGGGGATGCATAAACTTCGTGATTATATCGACAGTTTCAAGGACGTTTTCCAATATATTGATCTCGCCGAGCGTCAACACGTACCTTGTCCCAATGGCATTATGATTTTCGGTATGCCGGGATGTGGAAAAAGTCTTTCAGCCAAATATGCAGCTCAAGCCTATAAAATGCCGCTTCTCCGCTTGGATGTCGGAAAGATGTTGGGAAGATATATCGGCGAAAGTGAACATAATCTTCGGCGAGCGATCCGTGCCGCAGAGGCTGCCGCACCTTGCGTTCTGTGGATCGACGAAATTGAAAAGGCTTTTGCCGGTGTGGGCGAGCAATCCGGAGCCGGTGATGTAACGACCCGTATGTTTGGCTATTTCTTAACTTGGATGCAAGAGAAAAAGTCGGCTATTTTCATTGTTGCAACTGCTAATAAAATTGAAAAATTGCCCCCGGAATTTTTGCGGAAGGGACGATTTGATGAAATATTTAAGGTCAATTTTCCATCTCGTGATGAACAGAGAGAGATTCTTTACGCACATGTAAAACAAAGATGTCCGCAGATAGCCGGGCAAATAGATTATTCAAGTGTGATTAACAAATTTCCGGCAGATAAACGGGATAAATATTCAGGAGCAGATTTGGAAGCGGTTGTAAAGGCAGCTTTCAAACTTGTTTTTCTTGAAAATTTCAGAAAATTTGGTACAGAAGAAGAAAAGTACCGTTTGATTTCCATTGAAGATTTACAGCGGGCGGCTTCTGATGTCGCTATCAGTTATGATGCTGAACGTTATAAAAATTTGGAAAAATCATTCAAGGACTTGGTTGCACAGGATGCATCAAGGTAAATTTATGTTAGAAAGCCTGTACAAAAATATTCTATGTGATTCAGTAATACCTGCGCCGGGTTCAATTGTAAAAATAGACCTTTGGGGAGAATTTATAAAATCTTCCTGCCATACCGGAGTTTATGTAGGGAATAATCAAATTGTTGAAATGACCAACGACAATGGGATTGGCATCATCAACAAATTTTCTGCGAATCAATTCTTGAATTATTCTGCACATAGGACAGGGATATATATCTATGTGGCGGCTATAAAGGTAAAAGGCAAGTACGTTCCTCTGGCGGATCAGTCAATTGCGGAAAGAGCACTGAATGCATTAGGAGACAAGACCAAGTATAATCTTTTTATAGATAATTGCCATTTATTTACTGAATATTGCATCACAGGATCTCATAAAACCCTCATTGGAACATTGGAAAGCGTAGAGAATGCCTTAATCAAACAGGTGGCAAGTCATTATGACGACGGCACTATTGGAGATTCTGTGTATGAAGCATTGAGAGATTTAAAGAACTCATTGATTTTCAGAAAACTTTC
>JAFVPG010000252.1 GCA_017505415.1 Lentisphaeria bacterium
CCAATTTTCAGAATACCCCAAACGCCGGTAATCCAGCATTGCCTGTTCAATGGAGCGTTCCGGATCCTGCATCTGGTTGAGCCGCTCTGCCGCAACTTGGGCGATCCACAACTTGAACGGTTCGGCTTTCGGTGACGGAATAGACTGGATAAGCCGGAAAAGTTGTTCAGCGGTAGCGACATCAGTCTTATAAAATTTTCCGTCAGCTGATGGCAATTTCAGTTGGTTACAATTTGTAACCGACTGGTTTCCCTCTTTTTTTAGACGGTTTTTCAAGACCTTCCAATAATTTCTGGGATCTTGGCAATCTGTCAGTATCGCAACCACATCCACTACCGAAAAGTACCATTCCTCGGTGGTATCATCCCAAACGGAACGGACTTGTTTCTGTTCAAAAAGTTTTATTGCGTTTTGCTGTGTCATAAAGAGTTACTATCTCCGAATTATATTAAACATGCCCGAATATTTGCATCCCAACCCGCATTACCAAAGTTGCCCATCCCCAACACAACATCGTGTAGAAAGGAAACCATGCAATCAAAATAAGTCGCCGGAACAACTTTTGGCAAGGCAACTCCAATATTACCGAACAACCCAAAAGTAGGATGAAAAAACAAAATAGTACCCAGCCAATAATCAGCAACAGAAAAACAATTCCACTGATCATATGCGGCAACAACGGCACCAATAACCCAAATAGCGGAATAATCGCCGCGATCAGTATAAATATTACAAGTTTTTGTATATTTCTTTTGAAAGTCTTTTCCATATTGCAATTCCTATGGGAATAAATATATCACCGCAAATGAAAAAATCAAGGCGGCTTGCCGCCGTTTAAGCGAAGCGCAGGGCAACCCATAAAAAAATCACGCTTTCTGCGCCATGCAGAAAGCAGCAACGTAAAAATGAAAAAACTCAATAGCAAGTTTACTTGCGATCTTGAGTTTTATTATTTTTACAGTGATTTTTGTCCACCGCTTGTAAAAAAGCCCTCTGATAAATGCAGAGGGCTTTCGTTTAGTCACGGATTTTGTCCGGCACTCGGATTCTTCCACGAAGATAATCCTCAGAAGAACCATTTCTGAATTCAACTTTATGAACTTTACCGTCTCTTCGTTGCCAGCCAACCCCTTGAGCCTTATTATCTCGCATCGGGATTTCAAGAATCTGTTGTCCCCGAATATCATACTCACGATAAGGACCGTTCATTTTCCCGTTCCTGACGGTATAGGTAGCATGTCCATCTCCTTCTAAATCCACCCGATGTGTTCCGTTACGAATATGATTGTTTTTTGGAATTATGATACGTGCATTGACTATTTGTCCGTTAATATAGGCTTT
Organism: Lentisphaeria bacterium; assembly: GCA_017505415.1. Taxonomy (GTDB): domain Bacteria; phylum Verrucomicrobiota; class Lentisphaeria; order Victivallales; family Victivallaceae; genus RGIG5270. The sequence continues at coordinate 1,342 of JAFVPG010000252.1, forward strand.
GCTGAAACTTCCAACTGTCAATCTTTCTACTTCTCCATCTTTTATGCCATCTACATAACTGATAAAACGACGTTCACTGAGACGGAAAGGTGAATGTTCGGGACTTGTAAAAAAATCGGGTTTTAAATCTACATCCATCAAGTCAATAAACTTTTGAACAATGGGACTGATTCCTTGTTTGGGAACAGGGCGATATCCGTTCATGGCGTTCCAATAGGATAAAGTATTGTATGTTCCCATCCATGTTTCAAAAGTTCGTTGTCCAAGATAAATATTATTGCCGTTGACTTGAAGGGGGGTTGATGGTGATGCTTCCCAGTATTTTTTGACAAATTGCGTACGTGCGTACCGTTCGGCTTGTTCTTGCGTAGAACCCTCTTTTTTCTTTTCTTCCACAACCAGTCCGTAAAAATTATTTGTTTGAGGATTGAGTTGATGGTAAACAGTTGTTTCCTCTAAGCGAGCATGAAGTTCATTGAGTTTGAGAAGCCGAAACTGTTCCTCCAATTCGGTTCTTTTTTGTGCATTAATTCCTTCTTTCAGTTGAATGGCATGAGTCATTTCATGAGCAATGGTCGAAACGGTTGCGTATTGGATTCGTTTTTTATTTTCCGGAGTTTGAGTTTGCATTTGTCTGAAATAATCTGCCGAAATATAAAGTGTTTTGTTGGAATATCGTCCCATGTTGGCGCCACCGGCTTCAAACTTTAAATCAGAGGGGGCATTTTGGATAATCCATAACCCTCTCGGGCAAGAGGCAAGCATATCCAAGCATTCAATGTACAGTCGTTTCTGTTCCGGTGTCATTTTAGAGTTTGGCGTTCTTGATATCTGCCGTTTAAAATGCGCCAGTTTTTGTTCCGGACGAACTTCGGCTCTTCTCGGCTTAGCCGGTATTCTGGGTGTGTTTCGTGTACGACCGGATTGACAACGACTCCGCTGTGTTTGTCGTGCCGTCCGGCGATTGTCATAAGAACGAGGCGCTGATTCAGCCTCATACGGCCACATAAATGAGGTCAGACAAACACCGGTCAGTAATGCTCTTTTAACAAGGTTGTTCCACATAAAGCGCCTCCGGCATGACAGAAAATTTGAGTTCGGGAAATAATATAGCATAGCAAACGAGAAAATCAAGGCGGCTTGCCGCCGTTTAAGCGAAGCGCAGTAAAAAGAAACACATCCACCCGCCGACAGGCGGCAACTTCACGGGCAGCGCAAGCTGACCTCTTCACAATTGAAATGGAGCGTTAGCGGAATGAAACGACTTCACAAGGTATTGTTTTCATTCCAATAATGACGTCTACTACTATTGAAAAACAGCAGCGACTGCTTCACAAAAAATATGGGCATAAACGAAATAATTTCCCCGCATTTTTTATTGAACATAAAGGAATTATTCAAATTTTTTCTAAATGAGATTTGAAATTATCGTCTTTAGATGATATATTAATAGCATCTGGAGATTAACACAAGGAATAAGATGAAAATATTAAATACACCAGCTATGCGACGTATGCCGACCTACC
>JAFVPG010000253.1 GCA_017505415.1 Lentisphaeria bacterium
CAACTTGAAGCATGGTTCAAAAAATTTAATTGCATTTCTTTTTCCGAAAAAGTTATTTGTGGAAATCCGGAAGTGACAAAACTTGCCAGAGCCAAATTTCTTCACAGCCGGTGCGGTGTGACCAGTTATAATGGCAAAGTGCTGGTCACCGATCTCAAAGGTGACGGCAAAATATTTGAAATATTTGATAAAATGCTGCAAATGGCAACACCGGAAACTTATGCGGTCAAAGAAGAAAATCATCAGGATTTTTTCACTCCGTTCAAAGAATATTTCAAATCACGAATTTACGATCACAGCAAAATGTTTCTGCGTCTTTTGGAAAATGATCCCCGTCAGGCGGCGATTATGCTTCTTGTAAATACTCAATTTGACTTTGTTAATATGTTCAGCAAGCACGCTATTTGGCATCACGCTCAAAAATTTGACTATCTTTATGAACAATTTCAGCAACAGCAATGAAAGGATATTCTATGATCTCTACAGGATTTTCAGCTCTTGACAACTGTATCGGCGGCTTGAAAAAAGGCAAACTCTACACTCTTGCCGGATTCAATTTCACTCCGCCGTGGATCGTGGAACATTTCGCTATCAATATGATCGCCAATTCCCGCAGTTACGGCGTGGTTCATGCCAATTATCTTCCACAAAGTGCCGGGAACTTTTTTGGCTGTAAAATATTTTTTTCGGTTGGCGAAAACAATGATTCCCCAAAAATCCCGTCTGTTGATGATAAAGAATTCCGCTTTCTCCCATTGCCCGCAACAAAAAATGAAAATGTTGACAAAATTTGCGGCAGATTTTCTGTGTTTCATAAAATGCACCCTTTTGATATTGCTGTTTTTGATATTCGGCACATTGATCTGCCGAAAAGGAAATTCCCCTCTACCAGCGGCAAAAGAGCTGACCATATCACCGGGATTTTTCAAAAACTGGCGGATGTTCATAATATCCCCATTATTCTGTTGGATGAATTCTGTAATTTTGATTTGAAAGATACTGCTCCTGCTATTCAACTCAAAACGACGGCATACAGCAATGCTTTGCAGAAAAATGTCGAAAATCTGATCGTTATTTCCCGGCAGGCGTTTCAGGATACACAGTTTGATCTGGCAGTTTTCCAGCAAGGAAAAATCGTGGCAGAATTTGAAGTTTGTTCGCAGGTTGAAGCCGATATTTCTCCGGGAAAAGATAAATAAGGCGGTTGCAAAAACAAGAACTGTAAGGCATAGCAAAAAGACGAAAGGAACAGCAAGATGAAGACCATCAATAACCAAGCCGAATTAAGAAACCTTGTTTGTACGGTCATTGATTCTGATGAGCTTAAATTTGATCAGGGAAGTGATTACTCCGAACCGATCCGGAAAAATTTGACCATTTTGATGACTTGTTATGCGATGGACTGGATTCGTTTTGGTCTTGACCTTACAGATCGGGATGGGATTTTTACAATCAACGATGAAGATAAAAACGGTGTAGCTCTATCATTTAAAAGCCCCAAAGCATTATTTAAATTTATTGATCCTTTTTTTAGTATTGAAGATCCGAGATATCTATTGGCAAAAGAAGCATTATGTGAAGTCTTTGCAGCGAAAAATCTGTATGATAACAACAAACTGTTTCACGAATTGAAAGTTCTTGCAGAAAGGAAAGCCGGAGAAAATTTGCTTTCACATTTTCTTTTCGTGTGCTCAACAGAAAAGTTGAACGCAGAACAAAAGATATGCGAACAGGAAAATATTGAAATTATTGAGATCAAAAACACGCAGGAAACTTCCCTCGGCAGACAGGAATATCAATGGAGAGATGGAAAATACAGACTCGTCAGCGGAGATAATGTGCCATATTTCGCAGAGATTTTCAAGATCACTTATAAAATCAAAGGCTTCAAACATCGGGCATATATTGTCCAAATCACACCGGAGTCATTACTGCTATGGCAAAAAAACTTTTCAGTATCGCAGGATTAGTGCTGAAAAAAATAAAAAACATCAGTTGCAAAAGTTGTAACGGCAAGGTATAGTATGAAAAATATAAATAAGCCGGATAGGCCGGATAGGAGGGATAGGGATATGAGTACATATAAAGAACGTCTTGGGGATCTTTTCGAGGAAAAAAAAGAGTTTTTTTCTTTAACAGATGCCGACAAAGAAAAATTTATTGAATGGGCATTGGAAAGACATAGCCGATTGAAAGCCCGTGATAAAAAATGGCTTGATAAGCATCGGGAAAATAATATGCCACTTCCAAAGGCAAGTAAATATTTTGAGGCGGTTTACGCTGCGCTGGCAAAATGTAATAATAAAGATTATTACACAGGTGATCCTTTAAATTGGGAAATCTCTATCGAAGATGATCCGGAACAAGACGCTTGTCCCGCAAAGGTGAGGCAGGAACGAATTACCTTTGATCATGTTCACGGCAGAGATTTGAGCAACCTTGAGTTTGTTGTGTGTGCTGGTAAAACCAACGATGCAAAAAATGATCTGAGCAAAGAAAAATTTATTGATTTGTGTAAAAAAGTTTTAACGCACAATGGCTATACTGTATCCGCCCCATCCGGCATATCCGGCTTATCATCACAGGAAAAATAACTTATGGCATATCCGATTGAAGAAAAATTAGTTATTGCAGTTGCTTCCAGTGCGCTCTTTGCATTGGATGAAGCCGATACCGTATTCCGCAACGAAGGCGTGCGCGCCTATCGGGAGTATCAGCGGAAACACGAAAATGATGTACTGTCTCCGGGGATAGCGTTCCCCTTCGTGCGGAGATTTCTGGAACTCAACACTATTTTCCCGGAACGCCAGCCTGCAGAAGTTGTTTTGCTTTCCCGCAATGATTCTGATACCGGAATGAGAGTTTTCAATTCGATTGAGCATTACAAGCTCGGCATTATCCGGGCGGCATTTACCCGGGGTAATTCGCCGTTTCGCTATATTCCGGCTTACAATGTTTCGCTTTTTCTTTCGGGTAATGAGTTTGATGTAACTGAAGCACTTAACAACGGTTTTCCGGCAGGTCTGGTTTTGCCCAGTGCGGCGAGCGATGATGCTGATGATGCTGAATTACGGGTAACATTTGACTTTGACGGCGTGATCGCTGATGACAGTGCCGAAAAGATTTTCCAAACCGAAGGTATCAAAGCGTTTTATGATTCCGAAACCGCCAACGCGGAAACTGCCATCTCCCCCGGGCCATTGGGCGATCTTTTCCGCAAACTCGGCAATTTGCGGAATTTGGAAGATGAACGGGAGGAAAGTGATCCGGAATACAAACGTTTTCTCAAAACTTCCATCGTTACCGCCCGCAGTGCC
>JAFVPG010000254.1 GCA_017505415.1 Lentisphaeria bacterium
AAACAATTCTCCATTATGTGTTTGCAATTAAATTATTCTCTTTTATCGTTGCTCAAAACGCAAACTTCCACCCGCTTTTGTTTTTCACACCAACGCTGCAAGTAATATACCATCCGTAATCCACTTTGTCAAGCGGAAATATAAAAAGAGAATAATTTCCATGTAACAAATTGTCTATCATAAAGATATGTAGAATGGCACCAATTAACCAAATTAATTTCCCTGTGTTATTGTATTTTATGCTTGTGCCACATTTGGAAAAACCATTTCTTCAACTCTGTAAACTTTGTTTCTTTTTCAGCAGAATCCCCCGGAACCGTATGAGGAAATGGCGTGCAATATATATAAGTTTCAATTTTCCGAGGAGATATTAATGAAATTACAATAGTCTCAATATCCAGTGCATAAAAATTTAAATTGCATTTATAATCATGTTGTAATATCTTGATATATTTTTGGGATTTTTCCCAGATGTTGTTCTCTGTAAGATGTTTTTTCAATATAATATTATTTTGATTGTCTGTTCCAAATACAAAAATTTCGTTTTCTGCGGTGACAAATACCGCTTTATAATCTGCCCATCCGCCTTGACCTTCAATCAAAATACCATATTCAGCTAAGAGATCATGCTGATGCTCTTTTCTTAAATAGTTTAATATCTTTTCCCGGTATCCTTTTTTTTGCCAATGAGTTAAATTATGTTTGTATTGAATTGCGACAATTGCAATATTTTCCGGTATCGTCAACTTCTTTTTGGCAGAATCCAATTGAATAAAAGACTCTTGATAATTGATAAAATCAGCTTCCGATACTGCATTGCAATTGTATGTAAATATTGCTGCTGCCACTAACAGCAAATAAAATGGTGCCATTCTATGTAAACAATTCTCCATTATGTGTTTGTAATTAAATTATTCTCTTTTGTCGTTGCTCAAAACGCAAACTTCCACCCGCTTTTGTTTTTTACACCAACGCTGCAAGTGATATACCATCCGTAAGCCACTTTGTCAAGCGGAAATAAAAAAAAGAGAATAATTTCCATGTAACAAATTGTCTATCATAAAGATATGTAGAATGGCACCATTCTATACCAATTCTTACTATAATACAAACTTAGCAAAAATCAGACATAGGCAGAACCTTTGGAAAAAATAATCTTGGTTAAAACCATTTTCTCTGGAGAAAAAATAAGCATTAAATATGCGTCATATTTTTCATTCACACCATTATCATCCTTTTTTATTAAATAATAATTCCAAAATATCATGATTGTTTTATTTTCTTTAATGGATCCCGATTTTTGTATTGATGTGGGTCTACCAAGTAATTTAAGAACCTCTTGTTCCGACATCCCTATTTTGAGCATACTGGCTTTTTGTACAAATGCTGTGATTTCTTTTTTACTAATCTTTATAAAAAAACTCATTGGCATTCCTTTTTGATTTTCCGGAGAAACTTTTCCTGTAAAATGTTTAAGCAAATCCATCCATTCGTTCCTTTTCTGCAATCTTTGTGGCAAAAAGTCTTTTGCACATAAAGATAAAATTGTAAATAACATAATTGTTACAGAGAATATACGCATATTACAACCTCACTTATAATACTCGTCACTCAAGTTTTTTATTTATAGCACGGGCAAACTCTTCAACATTGGCGGGGGTCCAAACAATATTCCATGAACTCCAAAAATCCCACCAAGGGGTGGCAAATGGTGCCATTCTATGTAAACGATTCTCCATTATGTGTTTGCAATTAAATTATTCTCTTTTGTCGTTGCTCAAAACGCAAACTTCCACCCGCTTTTGTTTTTCACATCAACGCTGCAAGTAATATACCATCCGTAATCCACTTTGCCAAGCGGAAATAAAAAAGAGAATAATTTCCATGTAACAAATTGTCTATCATGAAGATATGTAGAATGGCACCAATTATTCCAATTAATTATCTTTGATATTTTTGACATCATTTTTTTGTGGGAAGTTGAATTTTTTAAAATTTTCTGAACACCTGTCTTTTAATATGGCTTCGTTGCCAATAAACTCTCCATGAGGAAAATTCAACACCCAAAATGTCATCTTGCATTGCATAAATTGAATTTTTTCAGCAACTCCTTCCTCAGGCGTTTTCAAGATACCATAAGATTCAATCAAATAGGAGAGAACGAGCAAGGTTCGCAAACAATTGTGATACTCTTGGTGAGAAAATTTTTCTTTAACAGAATTTTCTGTTCCGGAATTGAGAAAGAGTTTTTCTTCATAAATTTTTGATAATATTTCCGCTTTTTTCTTGTGGTTGAAACGAAATTCCCCTCTCAAATACCCAAATTGGTCAAGATAATTTCCTGTTTCCAAGAAATTATAAATTTTTAATAATTCATGTTTTGTCGCAGAATCCCCCACGTAATTCATGTGGAGAGCTTGAAACTGCTTATATTCACAATTCAAACGAATATATGCCACAACTGTTATTAAGAAAAGAAAAAATGCAATCCACTGTATATATTTTTTCATAATTTTCTCATTATTCCCATATTCTAGTCTGATAAGTAAAAGTATATCTCGCATGTCCAGTCACAGAATATAACTTAAAATAATATTCTTTCGGAGTACCATCTGTTCCATATATATGTGTCGGATTGTCTGCAGACCCTCCATCATTCCAGCTAGTCATGATTATATTAATTCGAGTACCCAAATTTCTATTTTTTGCGAACGGAATGACTTAATCACAACTCACTAATCAATATGTTGTTCCATAGAATGGCACCAATTTTACCATTTTCTTTTCACTTATAAAGATTTGATTGCGTCTCTTTAATTATACGCAATCAAACCGTTAAAAACAAGAGCTGTTTGAATTTTTGTTGGTAAAATTTTGCTTTTAAAAAGTGCGGGTGCCTGGATTTGATTGATCCACGGGAAAGTACAGAGAGCCGGCGGTTGAAAAACAAAAATCCCGGGAACCGTTTCCGAATCCCGGGATCTTCGTTTGAATCAGTTGGGTAACTGATTATTTTGCAGCGAGCAGTTTGTCCGCCTGAGATTTTTTGTTGGCGGCACGATTCGCATGGATGGTACCGGCCTTGACCGCTTTATCCAGACGGCTGGAGAAAGTTTTGGCCAGTTCGGTGGCGGCGGCATCGCCGGCGGCGATTGCGGCACGCAGTTTTTTCTCAATGGTTTTCAATTCGCTGATGCGGGCACGGTTGCGGAGGTTCGCTTTTTTGCTGGTGCCCAGACGTTTGACGGCAGACTTGGTATGTGCCATATTCAGTTTTCCTTCATTTTATGTATATGATACTGTAAAAAATCTTTTGTCAGTTTATTAACATATCACAGATTTTTCAAAAAGCAAGTGCAGTAATGCTTTTTTCCTTGAATAAAAGGCATTAACTTCATATTTTCGGGAGATTTTTCTTCTTTATACCGCACTGATGGCGAATTTTTCTGAAGGCTCATCCTGCCGGAGGACACGGAAAAGGCAGTGATCTTTCTGCAATTCTTTCAATCTTGAGCTGCACAACTCCTCGAGTTTGCCGTAGTCGTTGCACTCTCTGCTGACGTGGGCGAGCAGCAGCAGTTTTGAATCATCACAGAGCAGCTCTGCGAGCAGTTCAGCCGTATCCAGATTGCCGAGGTGTCCCCGGAAGCCGAGGATCCGCCGCTTCAATTCCAGTCTTCTCTGGGAATTCATCAGCATTTCCCGGTCGTAATTGCTTTCGATGACCAATGCGTGACAGTTACGCAAATGCCGTTTGACACTTTCGCTGACGATGCCCAGATCAGTGGCGATACCGATCTGCAGCTGATTGCACTGCAGTTTGAATCCCACTGTTTCCACGTCATGAGAAAGGGCAAAACTGGTGATATTGAATCCGGCAAGGGGAAAGACGGCACCGGGTTCAAAGGTACGGACTGTTTTGGGCAGGTTGCCGGAAACGGTAAGTCTTGCGGTGGTTTCTGGTGTAGCGTAGAGCGGCAGATTGAATGTATCGCAGAAAACCCTTGCTCCGCAGGAGT
>JAFVPG010000255.1 GCA_017505415.1 Lentisphaeria bacterium
ATTGAAGGCCGCCGCTGTCATACAATTATCAATGTTGACCGCCGTCTGGATTACGATACGGTACAAAACTTCCTCGATGAGCCCAAAAAACTGCCGGAAAACTGGACAAAAAATTTTGCTGAAAAAATTACAAAACTTGCCGACATTACACACAAAATGCGCTCTCACCGTTTGCAGACAGAAAAATTCATTGATCTCCCCATACCAGAAGTGCGTGTGATTTGTGACGAAAATTCCAATACAATAAACGGTCTTGTTACCAAAGAACAGCGTCCGGCAGATTTCATAATCGAAGAGTGCATGCTTGCTGCCAATTCATGGATAGGAGAAATGCTGACCGAAAAAAATATTCCGGGACTTTTTCGTGTACACCCCCTCCCCGATGCAGAAAAAATTCTCGATTTTTCAGAGATGATCGCTGCAACATTCGGTTTTTATCCCGGTGATCTGACATCCCGTGAAGCCTGTAATTCTTTCATTGAAAAATTGCCGGATGATGAAAAAAAACCGATTATTCTCAGCCTTTTTCTCCGTTCACTTCCCCGTGCATTTTATCAGGAAAAACCTGATTTGCATTTCGGACTCGGCAAAGGCAGATACACTCATTTCACAAGTCCGATACGCCGTTATACCGACTTGGCAGTACATCAGCAATTATGGAACTTTGATACCAATCGCCGCCTGAAACCAAAGGAAACTTTTGCCAAGCTCGGTCTTGATCTTTCTGCAAAAGAAGAAAATAATGATAACGCCTATTATGCCGCCAGTGACCGCCTCAAACTCCGCTATCTTCAGGAATTACTGGAAAAAAGTTCAATGAATTTCTATGAAGGAATCGTCTCTAAAATAACCTCTTTCGGTTTGACTGTCGATATTGCCGAACTCGGCTTCAGCGGATATGTACGGACAGATGATCTGCCGGGAACATTTTACCGGACAGCTGACGGTCTCCGCAGTGAACGGGGAAACCGTAAATTCAAAATCGGAGATTACATTCCGCTCCGTTTGTATGAAGTCGATTTCGCAAGAGGTGCGGCATATTTCAAACTCACCAATTAACCCATAAGGAATTTATATGAAAAAAATTTTTATACTTCTCATGCTTGCCGCATTACCGCTTTGGGCTGCGGTCGAAGGGAATTATGACTGGAATAAAGCCGCAACGCTCTATGACGGCATCAAACACGCATTTATTTATGCCAAAGAACCAAGATTAATGAAAATAAATGCAGTGCGCATTGATCTCGCAGATAAATCTCTCACCCTCAAAGCAACATCTGCGGACAAAGATTACGGCAAACCAATGCCGGATTATCCGAAAATGAACATCGAAACAAAACGCATGAAAGTCAGAGAATTTCTGCTCGAAAACCGCAAAAATAATGTCAATATGCTCGTTGCAGTAAATTCAACTCCCTGGGGGCCATGGACCAAACCTTTCAACCACCGCTACGGCGGCAATATCAAACTGCTGATCTCTGACAGTAAAATCGTTTCGGACAAAAAAGTAAACGTTCCTGCATTTCTCCTCACCCGAGATAACAAAGTTGAAATCAGAGTTGTCAACAAAAATGAAGACCGTAAAAATTTCAAAATCGCCATGGCGGGTTTTGAAATAATCCTCCGTGACGGCAAAGTTGTTGCCGGAGACAAAAATTTACACCCGAGAACATGTTACGGTATTTCCGCCGACGGCAGATATTTATATTTTCTAACCGTCGACGGCAGACAGAAACTCGTAAGTCTCGGAGCAAATACCATTGAATGTGCCGGATACCTCAAATATTTCGGTGCAAGCAACGGAATCAATATGGACGGCGGCGGTTCAACGACCCTCACGGTCTGGAATGCTCAAAAACAAAAAGCAGATGTCCTTTCTCATCAGGCATTCTGCGGAGAACGCAACGTTGCCACCAGTTTGGGAATAGTAAAAAAATAAAGTATCATATCATGAAAAAATTTCAGGACAAATCAGCATCATTGCCGGTGCAGAAATTAAAAACACAATGTACCAACTGCGAAAAAGCTCTTGAAGCGGTATTCCATGCCGTTTTTGCTGAAAAAAAAGTACTTGACCGTACTTTAATTGCTTATTTCCGTACCAATAAACAACTCGGCTCCCGTGACCGTCAACTTATTTCAGAGGGAATTTATGCAGTCTTCCGTCACCTCGGAATCGTTATAAAACTTCTTAATCCTGATGAACAGAAAATACTTCTTAAAGAAGGCAGAATTATACGGCATGATTCACTCGGCAAAATGATTTATTGCGCATTGCTGCTCTCCAACTGCCGTTTTGCGGCTATGGATATGTGGCTGAAAACAGAACATGCCCCCCGCATTAACCATGCCGACAGCATTGAAAATCAGGGCAATGCCATTCTGAATTTTTTCAAGATCACGAAAAAACTCACTGACGACGATTTTATCCCCTCTCTTCTCTGCGAAAAATTCTCCCCTTCTGTCGATGCAAAAAAATATATGGAACTCATTCACCGCCGCCCCCCGATGTGGCTCCGTATCCAGGGAGACAAACAACAAATATGTGATGAATTTGAAGCAAATCAACTGAATTATACAGAACATCCTCTTCTTGAAAATGCAATCTGTCTGTATCAGCCAAAAGTAAATTTGCGCACATTGGAAACTTTCCGGAACGGACTTTTTGAAGTTCAAGATGCCGCATCCCAACTCATCGGCAAAGTCTGCGCTCCGCAAAAAAATTACCGTGTACTCGACCTTTGTGCAGGTGCCGGCGGCAAGACTTTACAGCTTGCTTCAATGATGCAGCGCAAAGGTACAGTTATCGCCTGCGATATACGGGAATATAAACTTCAGGAACTTAAACTGCGCGCGCGCCGGGCAGGATTTCCGAATATTCAAACAAAAAACTATGACGGCAAAGAGTTAAAGAAAAATTACAAAATGAATTTCGACCTTGTTCTGGTCGATGCACCATGCAGTTGTTCCGGAGTATGGCGGCGCAATCCTGACGGAATTTTCACCTTTAATACAGATGAACTTGCAGAAATAACTGCAATACAATCCAAACTTCTCGACTATGCCGCCGAAGGTGTGCGCCACGAAGGCTATCTTGTTTATGCCACCTGCTCAGTCTTTGCAGAAGAAAATGAAAATATCGTCAACGACTTTTTGAAACGTCACGAAGAATACCGCATTGTAAAATTTGAAAATCCCCTCAAAAAAGGTGAAATTTGCGAAAACGGCATGTTTCAGTGCGATATGAATATACTTGACTCTGACTCAATGTTCGTTGCTAAATTACAAAGGAAATAATATATGGATTCACTTTTTAATATAGTTCTTTTTGAACCTGAAATTCCGCAAAATACCGGTTCCATCGGCAGAATGTGCGTTTCAACAGATACCAAACTGCACCTCATAAAACCACTCGGATATGAGCTTTCTGATAAATATCTCAAACGTGCGGGCATGGATTATTGGCAATACCTTGACTTGACGATTTATGAAAACTGGCAGGATTTTCTTGACAGAAATCCCGATGCTGTGCTGTACTTTTTTTCCACCAAAGCCGAGAAAACCTATTGGGACTGCCCTTATGAAAAAAATTCATTCCTCATTTTCGGCAGTGAATCAAAAGGACTTGCTCCATACATGTATGAAAAATATCAGGACAGACTTTACACTATTCCCATGACCGGCAAATTTCACCGCAGTTTGAATCTGGCATGCAGTACCGGAATTGTTCTTTACGAAGGGTTACGCCGTAATTTAACCAAAAATGTCTGACAAAATTCTGCACCTTAAAAAATCAATATTTATCCTGTTATTTCATCGTCTGAAGAGCAAAATCTCAATAAAATAAAAACAATCGTTTCAATTCACTTGAATTTTATGAAATCTATGTTATTTTGTAGAGAACAAAATAAAGAAAGGGAATAAAATGAGTATTTTTCGTTATTATCTGCTGCTTTTCATTGGAGTTTTCTGTTTTGTCGGTTTTCTTATCATTGCCGGCTCACTTTTTATAGCACTGCTGCCGATCATAATTCCATTTACATTATTGCTGATTCTTTTCGCACTTTTCAGCAGTCGTAAACGTACCGTTATTTATACTGAACGCGAAGAGACACCACCTCCTCCGGCATCAGAAGATACAATTGATGTCAC
>JAFVPG010000256.1 GCA_017505415.1 Lentisphaeria bacterium
CGGTAAAAGTTTTTGGAAAATGGGGTGTGGGGAAAAGAACCTTTTTTCAAAAAGGTTTTTTCCCCACAAAACAGTTTTGCAACAGTCCTTTCATTCAGAATGTAATTATCCGAGGTCTTTCAGCAAGCTGAGAGTACGTTCAAGTTTTTCTTCGTTCTGGGCAAGAGCTGAACGGGTATCGGCGACGACTTGAGCAGGAGCTTTGGAAACGAATTTTTCGTTATTGAGCTTGGCTTTAGTTCCGGCGATCCACTTTTCGAGTTCGGCTTTCTGCTTTTCGAGTTTTGCTTTTTCCTCGGCGACGTCGATCAGACCTGCAAGCGGCAGATAAATCGTTCCCAAATCGCAGAGCTGTGACGGAGCTGCACCATTGGCGGCACTGTCATAGTCTGCAAGAGAAATGGTAACTTCAGCAGCATTCAAAAGGTGAATGATTGAATCTGCATTTGCCTGCAAATATGCAAGTTTTGCATCATCGGCGGCTTTGAGATGGAAATTGACTTTGCGGCCGTCAGCGAGGTTATAGTTGGTTTTGAGGGCACGTCCGGCACGGACAAGATCGAATTTGCCGTCAGCCAGTGCGATTGCTTCACGATTGGCGGCAAAAAGTCCGTCAGTTTCGGGAAATTCAGCAAACATAATGCTTTCATCATCCCCAAGGAAGCCCATCTGATGAGCCAATTCTTCAGTAATAAAGGGCATGAAGGGATGCAGAACACGCAAAATGCGGTAAAGTGCATAATCAAGAACTTTCATTGCACGTTCTTTATCTGTACCGCCTTTGCGGAGCGGCTGTTTTTCGGCTTCGATGAACCAGTCGCAGAATTCGCTCCAGACCAATTCATATATGTCGTGAGTTGCACTGTGGAACTGGAAGTCTTTGAGATAAGTCTGAACTGATTCAACCAGATTGTCAAGTTTGCCGAGCATCCATTTTTCATCATCGGATAAATTGGCAAGAGTTTCAGTATCAAGTGCTTTGAAGGTCAAAGTTGCATCGCCCTGCATTCTGCGGAAACGGCAGGCATTCCAGAGTTTGTTGGCGAAGTTTCTGCCGATTTCACATTTTTCGTTGCTGTATTTGATGTCCATACCGACTGGAGCAATGTAGATGATCGAGAAACGCAAAGCATCTGCACCGTACTGGTCAATAACATCCAGCGGGTCGGGAGAATTGCCGAGAGACTTGGAGAGTTTGCGGCCCTGTTCGTCACGGATAATGCTGGTGAAATAAACGTTTTTGAAGGGGATTTCCTTCATAAATTCACAGCCTGCCATAATCATACGGGCAACCCAGAAAAAGATAATATCAGGCCCGGTAACGAGAGTTGCTGTCGGATAGAAGTATTCCAAGTCGGCAGTTTTTTCGGGCCATCCCATGATTGAGAAAGGCCAGAGCCATGAACTGAACCATGTATCGAGAACGTCTTCTTCCTGTTCCCAGCGTCCGGGTTTATCCGGTTTGCCGGGACCGACATAAATTTCGTCATTGTTGTCACGGTTATACCATGCAGGGATGCGGTGTCCCCACCAGATTTGGCGGGAAATACACCAGTCCTGAATGTTTTCCATCCAGTGGAAATAAGTTTTGGTCCAGCGTTCAGGATAGAATTTGATTTTGCCGGAAGCAACTGCTTCCATTGCAGGTTTGGCAAGTTCTTTCATATTGCAGAACCACTGATAGCTGACGAGAGTTTCGATCGGAACTTCGCCGCGTTCAGAGTAACCGACTGCGTGAGTAATATCTTCGATTTTGATCAGCAAACCTGCTTCTTCCATGCGTTTGACAGTCAAATCACGGGCAGTGAAACGGTCAAGTCCGACAAATTCTTCCGGGCATTTATCATTCAAACTTGCATCCGGATTCATGATGTTGATGATAGCCAGATTGTGACGTTTGCCGACTTCAAAGTCGTTGGGGTCATGAGCAGGGGTGATTTTGACACAGCCTGAACCTTTGGTCGGGTCGGCGTGCTGATCGCCGACGATCGGGATCGGACGGTTGCAAAGCGGCAGATTTACGGTTTTGCCGATGAGGTGTTTGTAACGTTCATCTTCGGGATTGACGGCAACGGCGGTATCGCCGAACATGGTTTCCGGACGGGTCGTTGCAACAACGAGGAAACCTGAACCGTCGCTCAAAGGATATTTGAAATGATAGAATTTACCGGGAACATCACGGTAAATGACTTCTTCATCAGAGAGGGCACTTTTGGCAACCGGACACCAGTTGATCATACGTTGACCGCGGTAAATGTACCCTTTGTTGTAAAGTTCAACAAAAACTTTCTGAACGGCATCGCTCAAACCGGCATCCATGGTAAAGCGTTCTTTTTCCCAATCGCAGGATGAGCCGAGAGTACGGAGCTGTTTGATAATAGTGCCGCCGTATTTTTCTTTCCACTCCCATACACGGCGGATGAATTCATCACGTCCGAGAATATCACGTCCGGTATTTTCTTCTTTGCGGAGGAATTTTTCAACTCGTGCTTCAGTGGCAATACCTGCATGGTCGGTACCGGGAAACCAGCTGACTTCATAACCTTTCATGCGGTGATAACGGCAGAGGATGTCCTGCAAAGTGTTGTTGAGGACATGACCGAGAGTCAGGATGCCGGTAACGTTGGGCGGAGGAATGACGATGGAGTAAGGTTTTTTGTCCTTGTTTGCTGAACCGTGAAAATATTTACGTTCCTCCCATAGAGGGTACCATTTCTTTTCAATATTGCCCGGTTCGTATGCTTTGGGCATTTCGTTATTGCTCATATTTTACACTCTTTTTTGATTAATGTTTGACGCAAACGGACTTTCCGCCTGAAAAACAGGTGAAAAGTCCGGAAAAAAGCGTGCTTGAAACAAGCCGCTTACAAATTTTCTACAACGAGATCGCCGACTTCAGTAGTGGAGTAACCCATTTTACCTGCAGCCATTGATTTGAGTTTCTGTCCGGTAACGAACATAACGCTGTTTTCGATGGCTTTGGCGGCTTCACGTTCACCGAGGAAGTCAAGCATCATACCGGCAGCACCGACAGCGGCGAGCGGATTGATGACGTTCATGCCGGTGTATTTGGGGGCAGAACCGCCGATAGGTTCAAACATGCTGACGCCGTTGGGATTGATGTTGCCGCCGGCGGCAATACCCATACCGCCCTGAGTCATAGCACCGAGGTCGGTGATGATGTCGCCGAAAATATTGCAGGTAACGATAACGTCAAACCATTCGGGATTTTTGACCATCCACATACAGGTTGCATCAACGTGGCAGTAAGCGGTTTTGACATCGGGATAATCTTTGGCAACTTCATAGAAAACGCGTTCCCAGAGACCGAAAACGTAGGTAAGAACGTTGGTTTTGCCGCAGAGAGTGACCTGTGCAATATATCCTGCTTTTTTGTCCTCGTCTGAAAGACCTCTCCAGGGATTTTCTTTGGTGTGGCGTTTGCGTGCTTCTTCAAAAGCGAAACGGCAGCAGCGTTCGACCTGTGCATAGTTGTAAACCATTGACTGGATGGCAACTTCATCTTTTGTTCCCTGCTGGCTGTTGCCGCCGATACCGGTATAGATACCGCCGGTATTTTCACGGACGACGACGTAATCAATATCTTCGATTGATTTGTTGGCGAGGGGAGTTTCGACTCCGGGATAAAGTTTTACCGGGCGGAGGTTGATATACTGATCGAGTTCAAAGCGGAGTTTGAGGAGAATACCTTTTTCGAGGATGCCGGGTTTGACTTTGGGATTACCGATTGCACCGAGGAAAACGGCATCGAATTTTTTGAGTTGTTCTGCGGCATCTGCGGGCAGGATTTCTCCGGTTGCAAGATAGTGTTCACCGCCCCAGGGGAATTCGGTGGTTTCTACTTCAAAACCGAATTTTTTTGCGGCGGCGCGCAAAACTTTGAGACCTTCTGCGACGACTTCGGGACCTGTACCGTCACCGGGGATAACTGCCAATTTGTAAGTTTTCATTTTTTTCTCCTTGAAAAGTTTTATATTATATAATAACAAAGTTTTTTCGGTAATATACTGCAAAATACTTGAAAATCAAGGCTTTTTATACAAAAATAGTCTGTTTTTCATGAAAGTTCATGAAATGAATTTGATTTTTGTATGAAGTCAATTATATTAATCATAAATTTTTACAAAGAAAGGTTTTTTTTATCATGACTAAAAATGACAGAATTTTCGTTGATGGTATGGCTACTGTCAAGATGGTTGAAGGCGTTATTCAAATGTCTTTTTTTAACAATATCAATAATCAGCGTGAAAAATGCGGAGAAATTTGTATGAGTCAGCAGGCTTTTCTCAATGCTTTCGGCGCTATGGAAAATCTTATCGACCAACTTGTGAAAGCCGGAATAGTTCAGCGCAATACTGAAAAATCTGCTGATAATGCTCCCAAAGCTGTTGTCGATTCTCCTAATTTCTCATAAAATTCTTCAAATTATTTTTAGTTCTGTACTAAACATTGACTGATTTTTTTGCAAGGGGGCTTACGCCGCCCCCCTTGCGACCCCCGGCGGGGGATATCCATCCCCGTTTTGTGACGCTGGCGCGTGAGTGTC
>JAFVPG010000257.1 GCA_017505415.1 Lentisphaeria bacterium
GTGATTTTTCAGAGAAAATTTAAATATCCCTTCACTTATTTGAACAAGCACCCCAAAAATGGACACCCAAAATTCGCTGTTTTCGGAAAAGTTCAAAAAGTTTTTTAAAAATACCCTTCACTATATATGCACTGGGAGAGGGCAATTTGTAGGGTGTTTTGCAAAAAAATTTAAAATAGCCTTCACTTATTCCCACTGGGAGAAGGCATTTGCACACCCAAATTCCGAATTGTTTACAAAGAGTTAAAAAATACCCTTCACTTATTCCCACCGAGAGAAGGCGTTTGTACGCCCTGATTCTGAAATGTTTACAAAAGATTAAAAAAGTCCTCTTATTATGTTTGCAATGGAAAACCCTCAATTCGGCATCATTTCTGAAAAGTTTTTTTAAAAATTTTTTGTGACGGCAAAAGTGCTGTCATAAATTCAAAATCATTCTTTGTTATCCGCGAGTTGACGGCAGATTTGCCGTAACTTTGCAAACACCCTTCACTTGTTTGTAATTAGAAGATACTTTTGTACACCCTAATTTAAAAAATACTTTCCGATAATAAAAAATGCCCTTCCAAACGGAAAGGCGATAAAACAAAAAGTCCCGTTGGACTTGCATCTGATTTTGCAAATCCAACGGGGCGATACTTTATTTCACACATTCGACAAAAACGGCTTGTTACCTATACATAGAGTTGACGTTACTTTTGCAGTTAAAATTCATTCACCCGTCGGAGGTAAGAACAGAACCGACAAAACGTTTCACGGATGCTTTTGCACAACAAGCGGTGAGAAATGTTATATAGCGAAAAACAGGCACTCACCATTCGGTAAGTGCCGTGAAATAAAATTTGTTTTTACTTTTATTTTCGTTTCTCCGTACAAAGCGCAATCAGGTCTTCAACCCTTGCGGTAGCAAGACATTCAACTGTATCTGATGCACCGTAATAAATTTTTACCTCGCCATCATCCTCTAAAATCATACCGCCGGGAAAAATTACGTGCTGACGGAATCCCGTCTGGGTTTCGTAATAGGTTTCGGGAGCAATAAGCGGTAATTTGCTCATGCCGACGATTTTTGTGGGGTCTTTCAGGTCAAGAAGCATAATTCCCGCACAGTATCTTTTCTTCCATGTTCTTTCCCAGCCGTTTTTTCTTCGCTTGTCGTCTTTATCTACTGCGTGGAAAATTGTAAGCCAACCCTTATCGGTTTTAATCGGAGGTGCTGCAGGACCGATTTTATCATTTGCATAAGGAACATCTTCAACAGCAAGAACAAGCTCGGTTTCGCCCCAAAACACGAGATCCGGCGAAGTTGAAAGCCAAAGGTCAAATCTGTCCTTGCCTCCTCTTGAATAAACAGGGAACGGTCTTTCGAGACGAACGTACTTACCGTTTACTTTTTCAGGAAAGAGCACCATGTTGCGGTTATCGGGAGCGGAAGCACTGATAATATTTATTTTTTCAAAATCATCATCGATTTCAGCAATACACCCCCGTACACCGTGACGGGTATCCATAGCCATACATAAGTAAGGCTTACCGTCTATAATTGTAATTCTGGGGTCATAGAGTCTTTTTATTTCATCTTCCGGCAAAAGATTTTTGTTATCA
This sequence comes from Lentisphaeria bacterium, assembly GCA_017505415.1. GTDB lineage: Bacteria > Verrucomicrobiota > Lentisphaeria > Victivallales > Victivallaceae > RGIG5270. The sequence goes on from JAFVPG010000257.1 coordinate 1,606, forward strand.
AAAATAGTTTTTTCGCTTACTGTCCAGTTTATACCGTCATCACTTATCGCAAAACCGAGAGAAGTTTTGAAGCGCACCTTCGGATAAGTTTTTTCTGTAGGTCCGTAATCGTTACGGAATACCATAACATACTTGCCCTTATATTTAGCAACACCTGCATTAAAAATCAGTGAAGCTTCATAAGGTATATCCTCCTTGGTCAGAACAGGTTTTTCCGTTTTGATTATGCATTCCGCACTGCAAAGCTTTGGTTTTAAGGTTTTCATTATTCCATCTCATTTCAAATATATTTTTAGAGTTCAGATTTGTTAAATTTTTTTAATTTTTATCCTTTTTTTGCAGTTTTTTTGGAGAAATGCCGTAAACTTCTTTGAACTTTTTAGAAAAATAATTGCTGTCCTCAAAGCCGCAGATTTCTGCAACCTGAGTTATACTTTTGCCTTCTGAACTTTTAAGAAGTTGTTCGGCATACTGCAATCTTAAAGAGTTGAGATATTTTGAAAATCCAAGCCCTGTTTCTTTTTTGAACAGCCTCGAAAAATGCTCGGGACTGAGGGAAAACCTTTTCGCCAGAGAAGAAAGTGTTATATCCGATGAAAAGTTTTCTCTTATATAGGCTACAGCCTGCTCAATTACCTTGTTGCCGTCATCAATATCAATACATGATTCAGTGTTTCGCATAAGCAGATAAAACAGTGAATGAGTGTGGCAGGAGATTATTTCATCAGTAAAAGAGTCTTTGAGATTATATTCAAGTTCTATTTTATCGAGAATTTTTCTTGTTTCATCGGCTACAAAAGGATTTCTGTAAAGGTAGTTGCCCGTGGAAATACTTGACTGTACAGAATCAGGTATGTATTCACGGTTGCAGTTGATAAGTATTCTTGAGTGTTTTATGTTATCGTATTTCGTGTGGTGAATTATACCGTCAGGAATAATTACAATATCACCCGACTGAACGTTATAAACCTTGTTGTCAATAAAATAGGTGCAGTTACCATCCTCAAGAAAATATATTTCATAAAGAGAGTGGTAATGCGGCCAGGAAGCACCTGTTTCGGCAACTTTTTTATCCATA
>JAFVPG010000258.1 GCA_017505415.1 Lentisphaeria bacterium
CAATCAAAGATGGTTTTCAGACCATTGCCGTCAGATGATCCGACCCGTCGCCGTCCGGATATATCGCTTGCAAAAAAAGTTCTGGATTGGGAGCCTGAAGTTCCGCTGCATGAAGGTTTGAAATATACTATTGAATATTTCAGGGAGAATTTGAAATGATTGCTTTGAGTCTGGAGGAAATCGTATCTTTTTGCGGCGGCAGACTTGCCGGAGCTGATGGGGCATATTTGATAAAAAAAGCTGAAACCGACAGTCGCAAGGATATGACGGATGGGATTTTTTTCGCTCTGAAAGGAGAGCGTTTTGATGCTCATGATTTTCTGAAGCAGGCGATGGAAAATAATGCTGCAGTTTTATGTGTACAAAACGGCAGGGAGATCGCCGGTGCGCCATGCTGGTGTGTTGATGATACTTTGCAGGCATATCAGAAACTCGGTTCATTGATGCTGCGGAAAGCTGCCGTAACTTCGGTTGCAATTACCGGCAGTGTCGGCAAAACCAGTGTGAAAGAGATGACAAGAGCTGTTCTTGAGGAGAAATTCGGGGCAGGGGCGGTGCTTTTCACTGAGGGGAATACCAATAATCATATCGGTGTGCCGCAGAATCTCATGCGCCTGACGGAAAAACATAAAGTTGCAGTGATTGAAATGGGAACAAGTTCATTCGGTGAAATTGGTGTTCTCTCAGAGATCGTTCGACCTGAAGCTGCACTTATAAATTCGATTGCTCCGTGTCATCTGGAAAATCTCGGTTCTCTTGAAGGCGTGGCAAAGGAGAAATCGGCGATATTTGATTTTGCAGGGAAACTTGCTGTTATACCGGGAAATATTCCGCAGACAGCACAGATAAAAGCTGCTGCAGAAGCAAAAGGACTGTCGATAAAATATTTCGGGAATTCTGCATCAGAAGAGTTTTTTTACAGTGATTTCAAAGGCAGTATTGCAGGAAGTTCATTCGTTTTGCATTGCGGCGGGGAAAAAGTTGTTGTCAACTGGAATTTGCAGGGTGAACATCAGGCTCAGAATGCTTGCGGAGCGGCGGCAATCGGCAAATATTTCGGTATGACGATAGAGGAAATTGCCGCAGGTTTGCAGAAAACGTCACTGCCCGGCATGCGTGCAAAAATCACTGAAGTCAATGGAGTACATCTCTATAATGATGCTTACAATGCCAATCCTGCAAGTATGCATGCGCTTTTGAAAATGGTAAAAGAGAGCATAAAAAACGGAGAGTTTGCAGAAAAAAATGTCATATTTGTTTTAGGCGATATGCTTGAACTCGGCGACTCTTCTGCGGTAGAACATCAACGACTTTTGCAGGCAATCAAACAGGAATTGCCGCAGGTGAGAGTATTGGCAGCAGGTGCGAATTTCATGCAGTATAAAGGTGATTTCGCAATGAATTTTTTTGCTGATTCTGTTCAGGCAGGGGAGTATCTTAAAACTGTTCTGCAAGCTGGAGATTGGGTTTTTTTCAAAGGTTCACGTTCAATGCATATTGAAAATGCCATGCCCGGAGATGAGTGGAGATAATGAGACAAGTTAAAAAAATCAGCAGCTATATCAGTTTCCTCGGTGAAGATGTAAAGGATTTTTGCATACAAAATGATTTTGAAGTTGATAAAATTACTTCGGATTCACGGCAGGCTTCTGAAAAATCTGTTTTCTGTGCCGTAAAAGGTGTAAAATGTGATGGCAATGATTTTATTGATAATGCATTAACGGGGGGCGCATCCGCTGTTTTGAGCATGGAAAAACATGATGAATGTAAAAATTTCATCCAGGTTTTTGATGACCGTATGGCTTACAGTGAGATGCAGAGATTTTTTTACGGTGAACCTGATTGCAGTTTGAAACTGATAGGTGTCACCGGTACAAATGGCAAGACGACAAGTGTTTATCTTTTTTATAATCTTTTAAGAGAATTGCAGAAAAAAACGGCATTTTTCACGACAATCAATAATTATGATGGAAAAAAATGGCAGGATTCCGATTGCACAACGCCGGATGCCGGAGTTTTGTTTGAATTTATGGCGCGTGCGCGGCATGAAATGGCTGAGTTTCTGGCTATGGAGTGTTCAAGTCATGCCTTGAGCCAGAAACGGCTGGGCAAAAGCAGATTTCAAGTCGTATTATTTACAAATCTGACCGGAGATCATCTGGATTATTATGGAACTATGACAAATTATTTTGAGGCAAAAAAAGAGCTTTTTTTGCAGCATACAGTCAATGATGGTACTGCGGTTGTGAATATAGATGATGAATACGGCAGAAAACTGGTCGGGGATTTGAAAGAAAATAAAATAAATGTTACAACTTTCGGTTTTGCTGAGGATGCAGATTTTAAAATGACGGAAATAAAAACAGAATTTTTTATTAACGGCAGTAAATTGCAATCATCACTTTTCGGAAGACATAATTTTTATAATATTACCGGTGTTGTTGCTGCTCTTGCCTCACTTGGATTTGAATTTGAAAAATGTCTTGAAATCCTGCGGGATAAAAATATAAGTATTCCCGGCAGACTGGAAAAAATAGAGCTTGGCAGTCATGGAACTGCATTTGTGGATTATGCACATACTGATGATGCCTTGAAACAGGTATTGGAGATTTTGAGGCAGGAGAGCTGTCGCAGAAAAGGCAGACTTATTTGTGTATTCGGATGCGGCGGCGACCGGGACCGCAGCAAACGTTCACGAATGGGCAGAGTGGTTTCTGAACTCGCTGATGAATTTATCGTCACTTCAGACAATCCCCGTCATGAAAAGGCAGAAGATATTATTAATGAAATACTTGCAGGAAGTGTAAAAAAGCCTTTCTGCATTGATCCCGACCGCCGTTCAGCAATTAGAACGGCTGTTGAATTTGCTTCCGGGAATGATATTATTCTTGTTGCCGGCAAAGGACATGAAAAAAATCAGCAAATAGGAGATGTCAAAATGCCTTTCGATGATTGTGAAGAGTTGAAAAATGCAATTATGGAGCGTGAAATATGAAAAAATATATGCTGATTTTGGTGGTGATTTTATTTGCGTGTGCAATATTTGCAAAGGAAACGAAAGTTTTTGATGTAACATGGAAACCGCAAACATATTTTGAAGCTTTTGAGCATAATTTTACGGATTACTGGCGTTTCCCGGATAAAAATAAAGATGAGATAATGAAGAGTGATTTCGGAATTATGCTGAAATCATTTGAACGTAATATCGTGCATTTACAGACATTGCTGAAATATTCAGGATTGCATGGTATTGAGGATATTGAATGTGAATCCTGTCTGGTCGAAACAGAAGAGAAAAAATATTTCCGTAATACGTTGAATATTGAACTTGATGAAGAAAAAGAAGGATTTTTGCAGGGATTGCTGAAAAAGTTGCCGGCAGATAAAATAACCGCATTGGAAAATGA
>JAFVPG010000259.1 GCA_017505415.1 Lentisphaeria bacterium
GAAGATGGATGTGAAAATAAATGTGAATGTGAAAAAGGTCAATCCCCCACAGGCAGTGGCTCAGGAGACGGAGGGGTGGAAAATAATAATCCGTCTGGCGGAACTGGCGGAACAGGAAACAGTAGTGTTTCGATCTGGGCAAATTGGTGAGGGAATGGGGAAATAATGCCATTCTATATATCTCAAGGGAAATAGAGGGAAATAGTGCCATTCTATACTATATATCTCAAACTAGATGTTATAATTAAGGATATTAAAAAAATCCTCAAGAAACTGTTCTCAAACTGGGAAAATTACATAATAAGATAAATATATCATACGAAGGCTTGCCTTTAGATAAACTTTTATTAGATGCAGGATTTAATCCTGAAGATACTTATCCTCCCGGTAATTAGGAGAAAGCTTTGACTGTTTTATGAGAAATCCATGATTGTATAATGAAAAAAAACAATACCATTTCAATGAAATATTGTCTGTGGACGTGTGTTATTTTTTTCGTAACGACAGTGCTTGCAAAAAATAATAGCCATTTGTTTTTTGCGTCAAATCAAAATTTTAGCAACAGATATGCAATAAAAAACTCATTTGATAAAATTTTGAAACTCGGCAAAATCCGTACATCTTGTACTTGTGCTGACGTAAAATATCTAAAATCGGAATTGCAGCCTGGTGAATCAACGGAACTGATCGTAACCTTAAAAGCCAATTCATTATCCGGACCGTTTACACACACGATTTATGTAGAAACGAATAATCCCAAACAGCGTTTTATGCGATTTGTGATAAAAGGCAACGCAATCCCGTTGCTGAATGTATCTCCGGAGCCGGTGCGATACATCGGCACATTACAGGCGGGGAAAAAGTATGAATATAAGTATGAGTTGATTCCGACGGATCCCAAAGAAAAAATCTCTCTGGAACTGATTCATTCAAAACTTCCAGTAGGAACCGATATCAAACTTGAAAAGCAAGATGGAAAATTTCTGTTGACGGTAACAATCACTCCGCAGAAAGATCAGAAATCAATCAGTCTCAACTTTGCGGTTAAAATCAAAGAGCCGAAAGATTGGGCGGATATCAAATTTACGCTCAACGGTAGAATTCAAAGTAGCCAATCAGAGCAGCCAAAAACAGAAAAAACAACCCCATAAAAGTTTTTGACACGACCACGTTGATCTTGGACATTCTGGTAAGTAACTGCATCTTGATACTGTAAAGAGCTATAGCAAAAATGAGCAGAAGCGGAATTAAAAACATCAGATTATAAAGCAGTAAATATCCCCACCACTGATTGATACCACCGGAATTGTTGGCAAGGTAAAGCAATGTCGGTACATAGACCTGCCCGGAACAGGCACTTTCCACGATGGTTACCAATACGCTGACCACAAAAACTCCGGATAAAACAAAAGCCCGTTGTTGAGAATTCCGCATAATTTTACGGATGTAGTCCTTGAATTTTTGCGGCAGCTGCAGTACCACGCCGGGGACACCGACAAGTTTGTAGCGAATGGCGTCACCAAAGGAAATCACTGCAAAAATCAGTAGTACAACTATGGTTATGCCGTTGACGATTCCCCGCAGTAACGGAAACGATACTGCAATATTCAAGGCTTGATACAGTCCCAGACCGAGAATAAAATAGGTAAGAAAACAACCGGTAAGGTAAGTTACACCGATTTGCAATACCTGCTTCCGTCCGGATGTACCGGTCGCAAGAAAACTGATAAACAGAATGAAAGTGGCAAACACACACGGATTGATCCCGTCAATGAATCCTGCGACCAATACGGTTGCAAGCGTAAAGCGATCTGCTGTCTTATGAGATGTGTTCGTTTGAGTTTCTTTCATTTGTGAGGAATATTCAGCATCTATAACAGTGGATAATTTCTCTTCTATTGCAGCGGCTCCGCCCAAAATCGTTTTTTGATTGACAACAGCATACATCTTTTCATTGGATTTATCTCCAACAGTGTCCAGATAAAACAGCAGTTTTTGAAAGTTTTCCGGATTGCCTAATTCAAGCATAATCAATTTGAATTTATCCCCTTTTTCTTCTTGCAACGCAGGAAAATACAGTTTTGTTACCTTTTGACATTCAGGGCAATCTTTGCTGAAAAAGTATTCAACTGTAACAACTTCATTGCCAAACAGTAAAATCGGCAGTATAAACGTAATGATTGTTACAATCAGGCAAAAGCGTTTCATCGAATTCAAGACCTCTTTCAATAAACAGTTACAACTTCTCATAATATACCGCAAAACGGATGTTTTTCAACAGAACTTTATCCTTTTTTACGATTTCTTCATTGATTTTATGGCAAATTGGAGTTATATTATCGGCGTTTAATTTTACCCTGTGAGCAACAGAAAGAGATAAATATATGGCTGTCGGAACAATTATGCTTACTGAAAGCGGTACGCTTTCTTTCTATATTGCCGATGGCAAACTGTCTAAAGAGCTTGAACAGACCAAGTTTTATGCCTGCTTCCCGGAAATGATTTTACTTGCTGTTGAGTGTGCAGACCTGATGATTTACGATATAGAAGTTCCCGGGGGCGTTGAGCGGAAAAATATAGAGCTTATTTTGAGTAACGAATTATCTTATCTGTTGCCGTTGAATCTTGATGAAGTTTGTTGGGGATATAAACAGAATTCTGAAAATCACTTTTCTGTCTGTGTTCTAAAGAAAGAACGGTTTGATTCCATTCTGACAATAGTTTCCCAAAACAGTCTTTTCTGTGATGTAATTTGTCCGGTGTTGCCGGAAACTTTGCCGGACGATTTGCGAAAATTCGTTCCAGTAACCCTGTCCATCCCCAAAGAAAACCGTCCGGTACGCAACAAAACGTCCCGGATACTTTATTTTTTATTACTGGTCATTTCTGTAACGATATGCGGATTTATATTTTGGAGTAAATATTCAACCTTTCAGAAAGAATATACCGTTCTCAAATCCGCAACCGCAGATAAAAACAGGCAATTCAAACAGATTCAAAGCGATTTTGGCAAACTGTCAACAGAAAAAGAACTTCTGGATCAGATCAAAGGATTAAATCTGAAAATGAATTCTCTGTTGCCGCTGCTTCACGAGTTGAATACGATGCTGCCGAAACATATGTGGATCACCAATTATGTTCAACACAGCAATACCATTGATTTGACGATCCAATCGAGTCAGGATGAACCAAACTTCTATCGGCATCTGTCTCAGGCAAAGAGTTTCAAGATCGTTAATCTCCGCAAAAGCCGTGGTGGTAATTCAACCGTGATTTTTTATGTCAAACTCCAGGGAGGTGCGCAATGAACAATCTTAAATCATTGCTGTTTCTCCTGCCGGGAGTTGTTTTGTTGATTGCCGGAACTTTATTGTGCTTTGATCCTGCCTTAAAATTTCCGGGGGCTGAACAGCAGTTGCGTAATCAAAAAAACAAATTAACCAGACTGGCTGAATCCATTAACAAAGGCAAACTGGAAAATCAGAAATTATCTGCAGAACTGAAAATGATGCCGGAAATCCGTAAAGGTTCTGTTTCACTTACTGCTGATGGCTCTATCGTTTTACGGGAGCGTCTTGATAATGCGACTGCCAAATCACAAATTTTGATCAGAACTGTTGGCGATATTCAAAAACGGGTAATTGCAGAAGAGTCGCTGATGCTCTATGAAGTAACCTTTACAGCTGAATGTACCTTAAAAGAGTTTATTACACTGGTCAGTGAATTTGAAAATAATTCTCCCCGTGTTTATTGGCGGAATTTGACTTTACGACCGAATATTTCTCATGAAGATAACGAATTGCTGATTTTGAGCGGTACAGTTGCAATAGTTGCATTGGAGGCTGAAAATGAGTAATAAATTGTGTATTCAGATCGGGATGGCACTGCTTGTCGCAAGTCTTCTGCTCTTCGCCGGTTATTTTTTACGGAAAACCCCGGATAAGATAATAGATGCTTCTATTGCGGATTCTGCAACGGAGGATGTGTCCACCCAGAAACCAGTGGTAAAAACTGCTGTAAATGCAAATGCGATTTTGTCCGGTAATGTATTTCATCCCAGCCGGGGAAAGGTCAGTGCAAATGATAAGGGTTCCCAAACCAATGCATCGGCAGTTCCGCAGAAAGCCGGACAGTTTGAATTAACCGGAATATTTCAATATCAGAATACCCGCGGAGCATTGATTGCGGTTCAGCAACTGCACGCTGATCCCCCAAAAGCCAAGCCACGCAGGATGTATAAGTTGGGAGATTCTCTTGGTAACGGATATAATCTGGTGGAGATCTCGGATACTCAAGTAGTAATTGCACGGGGAAGTGAAAGAATCACTTTGCCGTTAAGAAAAAAAAGGATAACAAGAAATGATTAAACATTGCAGACAAATTATCTGTTTCGCAATGGGGTGCCTGCTGTTCCTTGCCGGTTGCAACTCCATTGATAAAAGTGAAGAAGAAAAAGAAGCCAAACGCCATGCTGAACGTAAAGCCCAATGGTTCCAGAACAGTGTCGGCGTTTCGGTAAACGGCAAGTCGCTACCGACAACAGAGGTTGTTCATATCGAAAATCAATTGCCGGATGCCCGCAGAAGTCCGGTCAATCCTTATCCGATTTACACTTCCGATCAAAAGAAAGCGGTTGATCCGGTGGTTGCTCCGCAAGTCAAGCCATCGTTTGATGATAAAACAAAAATCAAAATAGACTTCAATTTCAATGCGGCAGCCATTGAAGACGTTATCCCTGTTTTTGCCGACTTGCTGAAAATTAACTATCAAATTGACGGCAACCTGAAGGGTGCAGTAACTCTGTTTCTTTCCGAACATATGACCAAACAGGAAATCTGGGAACTCTTGAAACGTATTTTGCATAATGCCGGAGCTTATGTTGCTGTAGAAAATAAACTTATGACCTTCAAGCCGCTGGATATAATGGCACAGGATACCCGTTACGGTGCAGTCGGCGGCAGTATGGAACTTGCGGTATTCCGTTTGAAAAATATCGGTTCTAAAGAGGCAGTTGCTCAAATCTCGACCTTTCTTTCCAAAGGCAACAAACCGCTGGTTCTTGAAAGCAGAAATGTGGTGATTGTGCTTGACCGGAAAGATGTAATTGCCAAACTGCGTTATATTGTTTCTGAATTTGATCAGCCGCTGCGTCACGGCTGGGCAAAAATGGTAATTCCCTGCCGGAGCATAGATGCAAAAAGATTGGCATTTGAACTCGGAGAAATTTTACCGGTATTGGGATTTCCTGTTGCCAAAGGAGATAAGGCACAGCCGGAAGAAATTCAGTTAATTGCAGTTGACCGTTTGCAAGTTCTGGTCGCTTCTGCAGCCAGTGAAGAAGCATTAAAAGAACTTGGACGCTGGGCTGGTATTTTGGATCAAACCGGACTTGGCGATCAGGAAAAGATTTATATTTACAACATTGTAAATGGTAACGCTGAAGAACTGGTCAAAGCCTTATCGGTAATGTTCCCGGTGGAAGGTATGACTTTGACTCCATCAGCTTCCGGCAGTGAAGGCACGAAAAAGGGAGCAGCTCAAGATTCTGCAGTAAGTTCTAAAACGACCAAGAAAAATTCTGATAAGGAAGGTCAGGCTTCTGTTTTTGAAACTCCGGTCAAAATCTTTGCTGATGCGGTCAATGAACGCTTGCTGATCCGTACCAAGCCCAGAGCATTTTCCATGATCAAGGCTTTACTGGAAAAGATTGATACTATTCCGCAGCAGGTTCTTCTGCAAATGATGATCGTGGATGTCACTTTGAATGATTCCGTAAAATTCGGCATTGAATTTATGATGCA
>JAFVPG010000028.1 GCA_017505415.1 Lentisphaeria bacterium
AAACTTGTAGCTGTCGGTGCGGACTGGATAAATAACGAGCATTTATTGGGATATGCCAATGCTCTCGATCCCCAGGAGTATGTTATGCCTGAAACAGGAGTATTGGAACTGATATTACAAGCTGCCTCAGATAAAAATTCAGAAAATCCATATTTCCTGATTCTGGATGAAATGAATTTGTCCCATGTAGAACGCTACTTTGCCGATTTTCTTTCGGCAATGGAGTCCGGAGAAAAAATTCAGCTGTACAGTGGCGCTGAGCGTAAGGCAAATGGCAAACCTGTTCCACAGAGTGTGGCATGGCCGAAAAATCTTTACATTATCGGGACAATGAATGTTGATGAAACCACTTATATGTTTTCTCCCAAGGTATTGGATCGTGCACAGGTAATTGAGTTTCGTGTTAACTCTGACAGTATGGCTCAATACCTCAATGGAGCGGCTTCAGCAATAAAACTTGACAAACTTGACAATCAGGGAACGAGATTTGCGACATCTTTTCGCAAACTGGCAGAAAGTTCAGTAAGCTCTGTTACTGCTGAAGACAAAGTGAAAATCAATACAATTCTGATTGATATTTTCAAGAAATTAAGCAACAGTACTGCTGAATTCGGTTTCAGAACGGCCCATGAGATTGTTTGTTTCATTGCAAATACCCGCTATTTGATGCCGGATAAAGATTTAATGGAAATCGTTGATTTTGCTGTTATGCAGAAACTTCTGCCTAAACTTCATGGCTCAGCATCTGCTTTGCGTCCGGTTCTTCAGGAATTGGTTAGTTGTTGTTTTGAAAGTGCATTGGATGAAAACGATTTCCCCGGCAATAATGATAGTGCCAGATTCAAAGTTTCCCACAAAAAAATATGCCGTATGTTGGAAAAACTTGAATCTGATGGATTTGCCAGCTATCCGGAAGCATAAATCTCATGGGCAGAATAGAACATATTCCGGGAACTGAAGTTTCTCTGACTATAGAGGGATTTTTCCCCTCTACAGCCGGTTTCAGCGATAAATTGCAGTTGTTGGAAAATCAGACCTATGAATACATTCTCAGTAAACCGTCATATCAAATCGTAGCATCCGGTATTGTTGTGCCTTCTAAAATTTACCGTAAAGACGGCTTGGGAAGCGGTTTGATCAGAACAAGTACATATGTGGGAATGCTTGACCTGCGCCTGTACCGGGATAATGAGTACACCGGACATATGTTGACAGTAGAAGTACAGTCCAGTATTGTCAACTATCAGAAAGACTACCGCCATATGCTCAATGGAATCACCGATTTCATCGCGGATTTACAACTTCAGCTTTCATCTCCTGTTCATCTGAATCTCAAAAGCAATATTGAAAAACAGCAGGCATCACCTATTCAGAAATTATTTTTTCTTTTGGGGTTAATCCAGGATGAAAAGTTTCAACAGGCTTTGCATATGATTATCAACCGCCCGAATTCCCGTTGGACTGAAGTGCTGGTTTCGCAGGATACCAGACGGGCAAGACATTTCTCCGGCAGTGAGTTGAGACAACTGGTATCGGCAAAAAACAGAAGTCCGGTTTCAGAACATCATCCGCTGTACAAAACATGCCCGACGATAGCCAGAAAAATTGAGTCCTTTGGATTGACGGAGAGTGCCGATACCATTGAAAACCGTTTTGTTAAATACGTGCTGACTTTTTTTGCTGCAGAGTTGGAGAATTTTGAAAGAAATATCCCTGAAAGAGATGCTTTAAAATCAATCATTGAAGATGCGATATCAACCAAGCGCAATCTTTATTCATTCCTTGGACGAGACTTTTTTAAGAATGTTTCTCAATTAACAAAAATGCCCGGCAACAGTCCATTGCTGCAAAGAAAAGAAGGCTATCGTGAAATTCTTAAAAAGTGGATTCAGTACCGTCTGGGATCAAATATTTCCTGGGAGGGAAGTGAAGATATCTATCGGGGTGGACAGCGTGATTTGGCAAAACTGTATGAATACTGGTGCTTTTTTCAGCTGCTGAATATTCTGCGGGATGAATTTGGTGTCGGCAAAGTAAAGCTTGATGAATTGATTGGACAAGCCGAGGATGGTTTCGGCATTAAACTCAAAGCCGGAACTGAATTGTCATTAAGCGGAATATATCAGGATGCGGACTCCAGTCGTAACCTTAATATTCGTTTCTCATATAATCGTACTTTTGCACGCAAAGAGGAGATAACTCGCGCGGGAACATGGTCATTAACGATGCGCCCGGACTATACAATAAGCTTCTGGCCCATCGGACTTGAAGAACATGATAACGATCGAGGTGAACAAACAGCAGAGGAATTGAAGCTGATCACACATGTTCACTTTGACGCAAAATATAAGGCTGAAAGCGTTAAACATTTTTTGGAGGAAATGAAATCTGATACCTCAAATCAGGCAAGCTCCGAGGATACGACTTTCAAACGTATTGATCTTCTGAAAATGCACAGTTATCGTGATGCCATACGCCGGACTGGTGGGGCATATGTTTTGTATCCGGGGAGTGAAAGTAAAAAACTGTGCGGTTTTCATGAATTACTTCCCGGTTTGGGCGCGTTTTCGTTACGTCCGGAAAACTTGAACAGTGGGACGAGAGATATCACATTGTTTCTGCGTGATTTGGTAAAGCTTCTTTGTGACCGTATTTCGCAATGGGAACAAACCGGGTATTACGATTACGATATTCATGTTCGCAGCAAGTACAAGCACGGCGACAGTGTCCCATACAGCATAAAAGTTGACAAGCCGGTCGTTGAAGCTGGGAAACGTATCTCTCTTCAACACTCCTATGACCAGTTGCAAAACATTTTCATTTTGAAGGTTTCCAAAGACTCCAAGTCTCGTGCCGCATGGGATTTCAAAGAACAATATTACAATCTTCCGGCAAATTACCCGGATTTGGAAATTCAGCACATCGCAGAAATGAAATATTTATTGCAACCGTGTCCAGAAGTCGAAGGAAAAGTTCTTTTATGGGAGATTAAGAAACTTGAGCGTATCATCGGGCGTGAACAGCTTGAGAAAGATTTTAACTATCCTGAAGCACACCGCGGGCATGGGAAAGACGGTTATATTCTTTACTGTATTGAACGCTGTAATAATATTCATGGAATTACTCCGGCTGAGCTTGATAGCATGATGACAGCAACAGGACAAAAATTTATTGCAGTAGGAGAGCTTTTGAGCGATTCTAAGAGAGAAAATAATGGAAACTGAACTTTGTAATATGTGTATGATCACCGAT
>JAFVPG010000260.1 GCA_017505415.1 Lentisphaeria bacterium
AAGGAATGATTTGTTTTATTAAAGATAAGATGTATTTTACCATAGGTTTTTTAAAAATCACTGCTACATTTATTGATGAGATAACTGGCGATATCCCCCACCAGAATTGGCTTGCCGAAGATTGGGATAAAGATTTTGCCGCAATGAAAGCCATCGGCATAGATTCAGTTACCATGATCCGCTGCGGTCACGGCAGATGGATCACCCATCCGTCAAAAGTCCTTGAAAAAGAGGTCAATGCCTATACTCCTGTTACTGACCTGACAAAACTTTTTCTTGACCTTGCCGAAAAGCACGGTATGAAGTTCTATTTTGGCAATTACAACGGCGGTTTTCATGTCCGCGGCAATTACCGCAAAGAGATCGACATAAACAAAGCTGTCTGCGAAGAAGCCTGGGAGCGTTACGGTTCCCACCCCGCTTTTGCGGGCTGGTATCTTACGCAGGAAGTCGGACGGCTGCAGTGGAATATTATTGAGGTATTCCATGAACTGGGCAAATTCTGCAAGGAACTTTCAGGCGGATTGCCGACAGCCATATCCCCCTATATTGAGGGTATCCAGCTGTACGACCCGTTCCGTACTGGCGTGAATGCGGGTAAAAGCGTGACACTGCCTGATTTTGAAAAAGAATGGAATGAAATCATGGCAGGGATCAGTGGCTGTGTGGATTCCATCTCTTTTCAGGATGGCGGCTGTGACTACAGTGAACTGGAAGATTTTCTGTCTGTCGCCTGCTCGGCAGGTAAAAAACACGGAATCTTGATCAATACCAATGTTGAAGCATTTGACCGTGATATGCCGATCCGTTTTCTGCCGATCAAATGGGATAAGATGCTTTTGAAACTGCGTGCCGCTGAAAAAGCTGGTGTTGCGGGGGCAACGATGTTTGAATTTTCTCACTTCATGAGTCCCAATTCCTCTTATTTTCAGGCACACGGCTTGAACCGCTGTTATCAGCACTATCTTGCAGGCGGTTTTGAAAAATAAAACAGGAAGATTTTTTATATGCGTACATTACCTGAACCGTTACAGAATCACTGTATTCTTGGAACTCACCGCTTTGAAATGACTCCGTTTCACTTCAAAGGGGAACTGTATCTTCTGGAAAATTTCTGCAATTATGATGTGGCTGATTACACTTTTGATGAGTATCCGCCGCATACCGAAGAAGATGGTTTCCTTATCCGCCGCCTCAGTGATGACAAGGTGATTTCACGGGTTTGCGGAGTTTACTTCGCCAGTGCTTATGCCATGCCGAATCGGGTTTATGCTTTCGGTTCTGTGGTTGAAGAAGACAGCGAAAAGACCTTGCACCGCATTGTCCGTTTTGAAACGGAAGATCTGATCAACTGGAGTGAACCGATCGAAGTTTATGAAGCTGCTCCAGGATGTAGAGTTTTCAACACATCTTTTGCCTGGGACGGAGAAAAATTTGTAGGGGTGTATGAAACTGATACTCCTGAAAATCTTTACAAATATATTTTCAAATTCTGGGAAAGTTCCGATTTGAAAAACTTGAAAACTGTTGATGGAGCTTATTACGGTCTGGATAAATATGTCGGTGCCAATACCATTTATTTTGTTGACGGATTTTATTATCTGCTTTATCTCAGTGAATGCGGTAACGGTTGTTACAATACAGTGATTTCCCGTTCAAAAGATTTGAAAAACTGGCAGGATTCAGCAATTCCCGTAATTGGACCAGACTGCACTCATGAGATCGATCCCGAAAAACGCCCTGGTGGAATGGAACTCAATGCCAGCGATCTGGAACTTATTGAAGATAAAGGCAAGACCATTATTTTCTGGCTCGGCGGCGATCAGCATGGCTGCTGTGATATGCAGTGTGCTGAATTCAACGGCTCTATGGCTGAATTTTTCCGCTTCTATTTTTCAGAATAATCGAAAAAATTATCAACAGAAAATTGGAATTGCAGCATGATAATTTTGATTAAAAATATCATTCTCTTATGCTGTAATTTAAAATTTTACAAAATAACATTGCGTATATAAACAACATCATTGCTTGTTTAACAGAAAAACAAAATATGATGATTTTACCTTTTTCTGATATATTGTATAGAACATTATTACAAATAAAAGTTAAGCTTTATACGATAATCCTTTTCAAAAATTTTTACTTATATATCACTATATAGAGATAAGCTCACGATCAATATACGCCCTGCTGATCCTTCGGGATCGGCGGGGCTTTGTGCTTTTTTAACTCTATCCAAGCTCATGGAGGTCAATATGAAAGTTGAAAAGCGTGCGTAGAGTGATACCCTGCAGGAGCGGTTGTGTGTCAACCAAATCCGGTGAAGCTTATTATAGGCTCTTTCCGCACAGCTAATCATGATGGGGCTTTTTTTCCGTTTTTTATGAGAAATCATATCAAAAAAAATGAGATACCGCGTCAACTTTTCTCGTAATTATTTATTATGCAACGAGATATGCGAGGTGATGCAAGGTGATAACAATTAAAGTTGATAGATAGAAAAACAACCTATCAAAAATCAAGTGTTTAATTGTTGATTTTCAAGAGCTTAAAAAACAGAAAATTTTTCAAAATACCACTTATAAAATTTCGAAGTCAATGTATATCAGGAGCCTCGCAAAAAAATGGCGGGGAAATAGGATACCATAACATAAATACAGGAGGTGTTAATGGTGAATCACTCATCTATCCCGGAGGCAGTCCGGGCAGCCGCAGCGGGAATGCTCGCCCCGTTCGGCGTGGATCTCGAAAAGATCCTGAATACGGAGAAATCCACAGAGCAAGCCAATGAACGCTATTTATCAATAGCAGACGTGGAGGCAAAGTACGGTTTGAAACGGTGGACGCTTTACCGGTTGATCAAAGCCGGGAAAATAATCGCCGCCAAAACATCCACAGCCAGAGCCGGTAAGGTTTTGGTTGAAACCAATTCAATCGAACGTTTCTTGCGTTCAGTAACCCGAAGGAGGGCTCAAGCATGACCCATGAAAAAGAGGAAAGCCGACTTACAGCTGCAACTGATAAATCGGCCCCAAAAATAACTCGCGTTACATGTTCTGTGTATAATATACACACGCGAGAGCGATTTTTCAAATCAACTTTATTTAAATTTTAAGATTAGGAGTTTGATATGAAAAATCTTATCCCTGCATCCCGATTCAACAAGCAGTCGGATCGTTCAATCGCCATTGAGTTGCTGCAAAGCATTCCGGCTGATCTGCTGTGGCTGTTGCAAAACCTCGTAGAACTAAGCAACGCCCCTTCTTGTTTTTTAGGGAGAAAAAAGTTTCTGCTTGAATAATTCAGTACATTTTTTCTATTTGCTCAAAAGCTTTCTTTGAGAAATACCCTTTGCCGACGACAACGGAGGAGTTGAGAAGTATTGCAGATTGCGTGAATGCTGCACCGTGGATTTATCCCGGTGCGTGAGGGTTCGGGAGACACTTCTCCCGATGGTGCCACTTCACATTCACAATCC
>JAFVPG010000261.1 GCA_017505415.1 Lentisphaeria bacterium
GACCGCTATCTGCAATGGGCATTCGGAACCCATAAGCCCGACTGCCTGTTTTTCCCATATTATCAGAAAAGTAATCCTTTCAAAGTTTCGGGAAATTATCTGGTCAGCTGCTATCAGCGTGGCAGAACGGCATTGTTCATTATCACCAATTGCGGCAAGGCAGGCACCACAACTTTTGAATTTGACCGAAAGAAAATGGGGATTTCTGCTGATGGCGTGGTCATGGATCCAGTCAGCGGCGAAACATTTGAAGGAGATAAGATCGATCTTACATTGCAAGAGTGTGATTTCCGCTACATTTTTGTAGGATCTCCCGAATTTGGAGCGATGCTCCAAGCTCCTGAACCGGACAATGCCTATATTCGTAAATAACAGGGTGGTAAAAAAATGATTGCACCGGAACTTCTTTATGAAAAAACATTAGATATTGCCAGACGGATTCGTATAACGGAAAGCCCGCAGCCCGAAAAAATCAAGGTCCCCCGAATTTCTACCGGAGGACATTTTTCCGGTATTTTCCTGTGGGACACCGCTTTTTCCGTAATGTGGGCAAAATATCATGCAAAAGAGTTCGGAGCAGAAAATTCTCTGGATAATCTCTATACGCTTCAGGATAAGGATGGTTTTATCGCCAGGGAGTTTTCTGCAGAGGGCGAAGCAGCATTTACCGGAAAAAGTCCGATCGCTTTTGCTCCGCCCGTTCTCGGATGGGCAGAGATGGAACTTTTCAAGTACAATCCCGAAGGTATCGGCCGTCTGAAAAAAGTGTTCCCAAAATTATGCCTCCATCACAAATGGAACAGAGATAATTATCGCCGTTCAAACGGACTTTACTTTGGGAGCACCCTGGGGAGCGGAATGGATGATCTGCCAAGATGGGACTCTGTAGAAGATATAACACCTGAAGGAGGAATCCCATTTCTCAGGGAACACGTGGGATATTCAGGAGATGCAGGAGATCTTTTTTACCAGAAAATATTGAGCTGGAAAAAATTTCATCATGAATGGAACAGGCAGCTCAATTGGTGTGATCTTTCCTGTCAGATGGCGATGAATGCAAGGATTCTTTCCGAAATGGCTGATCTTGTTGGAGATGAGGCGAAAAAAATTGAATTCCAGCAGGAGTTTGAAAATATGAAAGATGCAGTCAATGAAACATTCTTTGATCATAAGCACAGGTTTTATTTTGACCGTCTGGACAGTAAATTTCTTTCCCGCCGCCATGCAGGTGCTTATTGGGCCCTTTTTGCCCATATCGCAGAAGAAAAACAGGCTGATGCTCTTATTGCCGAATTAAAAAATCCTGACCGTTTCGGATTGCCGTGCGGAATACCCGGCTTGGCGGCAGATGATCCGGATTTTGATTTGGTCAAGGGATATTGGCGTGGTCCGGTATGGGCTCCGATAGTTTATATGGTGCTTAATGGTTTGCGTGACTATGGCGAAGAAAAATTGGCACGGGAAATTGCTGAAAAATACCATTCAGCAATTTCCAGACTTTATGAATTGACCGGAACAATTTGGGAGAATATCCCTCCTGATCAGTGTAAAAAGCCTTCACCCATAGCCGGCAGAGACTTCTGCGGCTGGTCCGCTTTGGGACCGATTTCTATTTGGAGGGAGTTTTTGAATAACTGAATGAAACTAAAAATCCATCTGTCTGGAATGATAGAAAAATATAATTATTTCACCTTTTAATTTGAAGCACTGCCACTAAAAGAAACTTGCATTATTATGGAATATATCGTTACTGAAAAAACCGGTCTTGCAATTCAGGAAGCTGTCAACCGGACAGCAGCCTCCGGCGGAGGTAAAATCATCCTTGAGCCGGGAATATATCCATCCGGAACCATTCACCTGAAAAGCAATATCGAATTGCACCTTCCTGCCGGTGCAATCATTCAAGGATATCCTAAAACTGAAATGTATGATGATATCTTTTTTGACGGTTTTGATTCTGTTGTTCCGGAAAACAGTCGAAAAGCACTGATAGTATGTAACGGATGTGAAAATGTTTCCATTACCGGATCAGGAGCAATTGACGGTCAGGGATGTGAATTTTTTGACTGCAGCTGTGATAACGGCATGGGACAATTCAATAAACCGGAACACCCCAGACCGCGTATGATACAATTTTTTCAATGCAGGAATATACGTTTTGAAGGAGTTTCCTTTGTGAATTCTCCAAACTGGACATTCTGGCTTTCGGAATGTGAAGATGTCAGAGTTTCAGGGATCCACATTACCGGAGATCTCCGGATTTGCAATAATGACGGTATAGATATCGACAGCTGCCGCAGGGTCATTATCAGTGACAGCTTTTTTCAAACTGGAGATGACTGCATCGTTCTGCGGGCGATTCGCAAAGATTTGAGAAAGCCTGCTGTTTGCGAACAGGTATCTGTAACAAATTGTATTCTGAACAGCCATTGCCAGGGAATACGCCTCGGATGTCCCAGCGATGATACAATACGGAACTGTTCTTTCAGCAATATTATTTTCAAAGGGATCGGAACTGGAATACACAGTGAACATCCTTTCCGCTACTTGAGGAAAAATTGTACTGGGTATATGCAGATAAGTAACATCGTTTTTGAAAATTTCGACATTACAACCAACCGTTATCCCATACGCATCGGATGTGATGCGGGAATCAGACTCAGGGGGATCGAAGGGATCCACTTCAGAAACGTCAGAATCAAATCAAAACGTCCGATCTCACTTGAAGGTTCCTGCCATACTGTTCTCAAAAACATCACATTTTCAGATATATCTGGAAATGTTGAGGGTGAATCACCTATTGTCGCAAAATGCGTGAAACATTTAAAATTGAATAATTTTGAACTTTCAGCAGAAATTGGTCAGGATGTGCCATTTCAACGAATCCAATCAAAATCTTGGGAAACCCAGTTTTGATTAGATTCCGATGCCGATATGCACAACGGAGGACGATGCAGTGGAAAAGTTGATATTTGAATAAGCCAATTAAAAAAATATTGGTTCACTAACTCAAACCAAACCAAAGGAGATTATATGAAAAAAACAGGATTTGTAACAATGTTGCTGCTGGCATCTTTCTGTCTGTCGGCAAAAGAATTAAATGTTCTCATGATAGGGAACAGTTTTTCCAGCAGCGTGGGAATTTGTCTTCCCAACATGGTAAAATCAGTTCCTGGTTGCAAACTGAGATTAACCAATGCTTTTATTGGTGCATGTTCTCTTGAAGGTCATTCCCGAAACTTAAAAACTGCCGAAAAGAATCTTAAAGCGGATCAGTACAGAATCGATGTTTGGGAAAGTGACGGCAAGATATTACCTGCCCGCAGAGGAACTGTTCTCGAACTGTTGAAAACTCAAAAATATGATATTATCACCATTCAACAGAACAGTGCAAACAGTCTTGACTATAAGACATTCCAGCCTCACGCAAACCACATTATTACTGTTATCAAAAAACACCAGCCTCAAGCAGAGATTATTATTCAGCAAACCTGGAGCTACCGTGCAGATTCCAGTATGCTGAATAAGAGA
>JAFVPG010000029.1 GCA_017505415.1 Lentisphaeria bacterium
TTAAAAAAAATGTTGCAATATCCTAAAATAGAGCTAAATTTATGACAGACATTACGAAAATTATCATTCACAGGAGGCAAAAATATGGCTTGCGATTTTTTGAACTACATCACTCGTGACTCCGTTATGATCCTTGATGGTGCAGACAAATTGCAAATTATGGACGAACTTATCAACCGTGCGGCTGATTTGACCAAACTTAACCGCGACACTATTTACCGTTTGACTTGGAAACGTGAAAAAATGATGACTACTGCCGTCGGCAAAGGTTTGGCTTTGCCCCATATCCGTGTCAACGATATTCCCGCTCCCGTTATCATTGTCGGTGTTGCAAAGAATGACATCGTTGACTATGTGGCACAGGACGGCAAACCCGTCAGAGTTGTTGTTTTTCTTGCCGCTCCCGATGAAAATCAGGATGCATATTTGCAGCTGCTTGGCAGTGTTTCCCGCAAAATGCGTGAAGACGGCGTAATCGAAAAACTTCTCGAAAGTACTGAAAACGCAGCAGTTCTTTACAACACAGTTACTGCTCTTTAATTCTGTCAGTGAGGTAAATTATGGCAAATGATGCCGCCGGGATCGGCGCCAAAGCTCAGGTTGATTTTCATTGTCTTGATGATAATTGCAAAGACGTTATTCAGTTCAATCTGTCCGATGTTATTAAAAAAGATTTTCAGGCAGTTTGTAAAAAATGTCATAAAACCTACTGTTTTGATGCTGTTCTGCGGGATAAACTGACCCGTATGCTTGAACTGGTCGCGGCGGTCAGAAATGCCGAGGATATTCTTGGTGACAGCAACGTTTCCGTAAATGTGGCAGGCGGATCGGTCAAAGTTCCGTATGCGCTGTTGCTTACCCGATTGAATACGCTTGTTACTTTGGAGATGGGCGGCAGAAAAGTTGATTTTCATTTGTGGATCGCACCTTCAAGTGCCGATACTTTCCGCTGATGACCGGCAAGTATATTCTGACATTGACTTTCGATAATCCCGGACCTGATTTTACAGGTCGGGATTGTTTTGTATAAAAAAACTTAACAAACAGGAGATTCAGTTAATATTATGTTCAGCAGTTTTTTGAAAAAAATATTCGGAACTAAATCCAAGAGAGATGTCAAAAAAATGCTCCCTCTGGTCAAGCGTATCAATGAACTTGAAATTTCTTATCAGTCTTTGAGTGATGAAGAACTCAAGAATAAGACTGTTGAATTCAAACAGCGTCTGGCAAACGGTGAAACTACCGATGATATTATGTGCGAAGCATACGCTGTGGTCAAAAATGCATGCCGCCGTCTGTGCGGAACCAAAGTTCTGGTTTGTGAACATGAAATCGAGTGGAACATGATTCCTTTTGATGTTCAGATAATGGGTGCTATCGCTCTGCACAAAGGCAAAATCGCTGAAATGGCAACCGGTGAAGGTAAAACACTCGTTGCCTCTATGCCCTTGTATTTGAATGCTCTTACCGGGCGCAACTGTCAGCTTGTTACTGTAAACGATTATCTACACGCCGTGACTCTGAATGGATTGGGGCGATTTACCGTTATCTGGGATTGACTGTCGGCTGTTTGCAGAATATGATGCCGCCGCCGATCCGTCAACAGCAGTATGCATGTGATATTACGTACGGAACTAACAGCGAGTTCGGTTTTGATTATCTGCGTGATATGGGGATGGCAGTTGATGCCAAATATCTGGTTCAGCGGGATCACTTTTTTGTTATCATTGACGAAATCGACAGTATTTTGATTGATGAAGCCAGAACTCCGCTTATCATTTCCGGTCCTGTTCCGATGTCAACTCATCAGTTTGAAACTATTCAGCCGCTGGTTTCCCATGTTTATACACAGCAGAATGCACTCTGCTCACGTTTGATGCGTGAAGCCAATGAACTGCTTAACAAAGAAGAAGGTATGACCAAAGATGAACTTGATATTGTTCTCCGTAAACTTTTGCAGGTTCGTTTCGGTATGCCTACTCATAAACAGCTCATGCGTGCATTGGAGGACGGAGAACTGCTCAAAGAACTTGAAAAATATGAATCTTATGTCCGCAGTGACAATAACCGCGGCTTGATTCAGGAAGTTCAGAGTGAACTTTTCTTCACCATTGACGAAAAAAGCAATGAGGCCGATCTTACTGCAAAGGGCCGTGAAGCTATCGCTCCCGGTCATCCCGAAGATTTTATTATTCCTGATTTGCTGATGACAATTCACGATATTGAGAATGACGGCACACTTACTGAAAAGCAGCGTCTTGAAAAACGTCAGAAATTCCAGGATGATTTTGCCGCCCAGAGTGAAAAACTTCATGATATTTCTCAACTGCTCAAAGCATACTGTCTTTTTGAAAAAGACGTTCATTACGTCGTTCAGGAAGGCAAGGTCATGATTGTTGATGAGCATACCGGACGTTTGATGCCCGGACGCCGTTTCAGTGACGGTCTGCATCAGGCCCTCGAAGCCAAAGAACGGGTGCAAATCGAACAGGAAACCCAGACAATGGCAACAATCACTATTCAGAATTATTTCCGTATGTATGAAAAACTGGCCGGTATGACCGGTACTGCGGAAACTGAAGCTAATGAATTTTTCCAGATTTATAAACTTGATGTTATGGTTATTCCGCCCAATCGTCCCTGTATCCGCAAGGATGATAATGACTCAATTTTCAAAACAAAACGTGAAAAATTTAATGCTATTGTCGATGAAGTTGAACGCAGACACACACTCGGACAGCCGGTTTTGCTCGGTACTATCTCCGTTGAAGATTCTGAAATTTTGAGCCGCATGCTCAAACGTAAAAATATTCCTCATAATGTTTTGAATGCCAAAAATAATATGCGTGAAGCTGAAATCGTCGCTGAAGCCGGTCGGAAAGGGGCTGTTACAGTTGCTACCAATATGGCTGGGCGCGGTACAGACATCAAGCTCGGGGAGGGGGTTGCAGAACTTGGAGGTTTGCATGTTATCGGCAGTTCACGGCATGATTCACGTCGTATTGACCGTCAGCTGCGTGGACGATGCAGCCGTCAGGGCGACCCCGGTTCTTCAAAATTCTATGTTTCATTGGAAGATAATCTGATGCGTCTTTTTGGTTCTGACCGTATTGTAAGTATTTTTGATAAATTCGGGATAGAGGAAGGCGAAGAACTTCAGCATCCTTTGCTGAACCGCTCTATTGAAACTGCTCAGCGCCGTGTCGAACAGCAGCATTTTGCCATTCGTAAACACACTCTGGAATTTGACGATGTGATGAACAAGCAGCGTGAAATTATTTATGGATTGCGAAAAGATGCACTTCTTTCAGATAATCCGCATGACGTGCTTTTTTCAATCGTTGAGGATGTACTTACTGAAAATGTCAATGCCTGTGCAACTCCCCGTGAAGGAGAAAGCACTTATGATAAAGCACGTCTGATTGAATATTTGAATATGTCATTTCCGCTTGAGTTTACTGAAGAAGAGCTGACTGCCGGATTTGAAAACGGAATTTTGAAAGATCCTCAGGCATTGGTTTTGTATCTGACAGAAAAGATTGAAGCTGCTTATAACTTGAAAAATGAGGTTATGACACCGGAAAATGTTGATTATCTTGAACGTCATACGATTCTGGAATCAATCGACAGTTTGTGGCAGGAGCATTTGTATGCAATGGATGGTTTGAGATCCAGTATGTCATTGCGTGTTTATGCACAGAAAGATCCGTTGGTTGAGTATAAAAACGAGGCTTATGATGTATTCAAAAAGATGATGGACAAAGTTTATATGTCAGTAGTTGCAAATCTTTTCAGAGTTACAGTTTCAAGTCTTGAAGAGTTTGAAAAACTTCTTGCGCTTCAACAGCAGGAGATGAATATAAACAAAGCTGAAGTAAGTAGTGAACTTCTTGAAGTTCTTGAAGGTCGCCGTCAGGCAATGGAGGTACAGGATGCGGAGGAAGTTCCGCTGGTCAGCACCTACCGCCGTACAGAAGAGAAAGTCGGACGTAATGATCCCTGTCCGTGCGGCAGCGGCAAGAAATATAAGAAATGCTGTGGCAAATAAGTAAGTATTTTTTAGTAAAATAAGTTTGCATATTGCTTGTATTTTCAGAAAAAAGTGATATGTTATAAAAAATTGAAAAGGGGCTGTAACTCAGTTGGCTAGAGTGTCACGTTCGCAACGTGGATGTCGTGGGTTCGAATCCCATCAGCTCCACCATTAAAAAATTCAGCCGCTCATTGAGCGGCTTTAATTTTTTAATGGTGGAACGAAGCCGCAAGGCTTCACTTCATGCACCGAAGGTGCGCTTCATGGCACGCAGTGCCGCTTCATACGCCGTCAGGCGTGCTTCATAAAAACTCCTTTTCAGACTTGGCACGGCGTAGCCCGCAGGGCAAAGACGGCTGAAGCATTGTTCCCGTCTTCATTTCATTACGCCGTGGCAAGTCATTTCATTTCGCTATGAAGCATTGTTCCGTTACACTTCACAATATGAAGCACTCCGCTTACGCTCCGTATGACCTGTCATCCATAGCACTTCGTGCGACGGATGATGAA
>JAFVPG010000262.1 GCA_017505415.1 Lentisphaeria bacterium
CACTCGCAGTAATACCTCCTGAAACACAAGCTCAGGCAATATTGCTCTGCAAAGAAAATGATATGATTCTTGCCGGTATTACTGTGGCGGAAAGAGTATTCCGCTATCTTGATCCGGAATTAAAATTCACCGCACTTAAAAATGACGGGGATCTCTGTCAGAAAGGTGATAAACTTGCCGTAATCTCCGGTAAAGCACAGTCGATCCTTACTGCTGAACGTACTGCTTTGAACTTTCTGCAGCGTCTTTGCGGTGTGGCTTCTACATCCCGCCGTTATGCTCAGGCTTTGCATGGAACTCCCTGTGTTGCTCTCGATACCCGCAAAACAACTCCCGGCTGGCGCAATCTGGAAAAATACGCAGTTCAATGCGGCGGTTCCACAAATCACCGTATCGGACTTTTTGACCGTGTCATGATCAAGGACAATCATCGTGAACTCGCAAAACTCGAAGGCGAAAACAGCATTGAACGTTCCGTTGAACGCTGCCGTCAGATGTTCCCCGATCTCGAAGTTGAAGTCGAAGCAGACTCTCTCGATGAAGTCAAACACGCCCTTAATGCAAAAGCTGAATATATTCTCCTTGACAATATGACCAATGAGGAAATGGCGGAAGCCGTTAAAATGGCTGACGGGAAATCCCTGCTCGAAGCCTCCGGCGGTATTACCATTGAAAGATTGCCCTCCATCGGCAGAATCGGTGTTGATTTTGTTTCTGCCGGTGCGCTCACCCATTCAGTCAAATCATCCGATATTTCACTCGACATTCAGCTTGAAGAGGCAAATTGATGATCGCATTACTGCATGGAACTCTCGTTGATGCGCCACTGTCTCAGGAGGTGATCATTGACGTAAACGGTGTCGGCTATGAAGTGCTTGTGCCTTCATCGACTTTTTCCCGTCTGCCCCGTCCCGGAGAAGAGGTAACTCTGTTTATCTATACTCAAGTCAGGGAAGATGCCATCACTCTTTTCGGATTCATGAGCAAAGAGGAAAAAGATCTTTTCAAAATACTGATAAATGTTTCAGGAGTCGGAGGCAAACTTGCCAACAGTATTCTCGGCGCAATGCCGGTTGAATCTTTCTGCACAGCAGTGCAGACCAAAAACAGCGCACTGCTGAGCAAAATTCCCGGAATCGGCAAACGCACAGCTGAACGGCTCACAGTTGAACTTGCCGGCAAACTTGACTCATTTGATATTGCTGTCGCTGAAATCGGTGCCAAAGATCAATCCCTTTTTAACGATACGATGCAGGCACTGTCTCAACTCGGATTCAAAAAAGAACACTGCCATACAGTATTACAGGAACTCATTGCCGAACATTCCTCTGAAAATCTTACCGTCGAAGATTTGCTCCGTATGGCTCTCGGCAAAGTTTCAAGATAAACAACTGTCAATCATCTCCGATACCATTTTTACGGTATTGGATCGCTTCAAAGATATGATTTTCAGTAATACATTCACTTTTTGCAAGGTCAGCGATGGTGCGGCTGACCTTCAAAATTCTGTCATACGCTCTCGGACTTAATTTCAACTGGGCGACGGCATGACGAAGAAGCATAATACATTTATTATCCAGTTTGCAATACTGCTGAAGCTGTTTTGAATTCATCTGTGCATTGCAATGTACCGGAGAATTTTTAAAACGCATACTCTGGATTCTGCGTGCGGCAATAACCCGTTCACGGATAACCGCACTTTTTTCGCCGTCCGGCGCACGAAGCAATTCGTCCTGACTTAACTGACGCAGTTCAACATGCAAATCGATTCTGTCCAGCAGAGGTCCTGAAACTTTTTTACGGTAACGGCGTTTTTCATCAACTTTGCAGCGGCAGCCGAGTTCGGCATCGCCATAACCGCACGGACACGGATTCATAGCCGCTATCAGCATGAAATCTGCAGGAAAAATACAACTGCCTGAAGCACGTGAAATATGAATATCACCGCTCTCCAGCGGCTGACGCAAAACTTCAAGCACGTTGCGTTTGAATTCAGGAAGTTCATCAAGAAAAAGCACGCCGTTATGAGCCAGACTTATTTCTCCGGGCCGGGGATCTTTGCCGCCGCCGATAAGTGCGACATCACTTATGGTATGATGAGGCGCACGGAACGGACGGCTGCTTAAAATATTCTGACCGTTCATCAACCCCATTGCACTGTAAATCCGGCTGCTTTCAAGCGCCTCTTTGTAAGTCATGGGAGGCAGGATGGAAGTGATACGGGATGCCAGCATACTTTTGCCGGTTCCGGGCGGACCTATCATCAAAGAGTTATGCCCGCCTGCCGCCGCAATTTCCATTGCTCTTTTTGCAAGGATCTGTCCTTTGACATCACCGAAATCCAAATCGTCAGAAAACTCCGATACATTTTGAATCCCATTGAAAAAGAATTCCTCTCCATTATCATAATTGAAAAATCCAACCGCTTCCAACAGATGCTTCATCGGATAAACTGCAAGTTTTCCTGCTTTTGCACCCGCCGCCGCCTCAAATTTATTCGCCTCCGGTACGATCAGAAAATCAATATCATTATCAACTGCCAATGCGGCGGCAATCGGCAATGCTCCTTTGACCGGACGGATGGAACCGTCAAGCGCAAGTTCTCCGAGAATAGCAGTCCGGCGCATTTTCTCAAGTTTCAACTGCCCGGAAGCTCCAAGCATGGCACAAGCTATTGCCAAATCAAATGCCGCGCCCTCTTTTTTCAAATCAGCAGGAGCCAGATTTACAACAGCATTCCCTTCTATTCTGACAAGATTTGAACTTAAAATCGCAGAACGTATCCGGTCTTTTGACTCTTTGACCGCCATATCAGGCAGTCCTACAATACTGGTCGATTCATAATCTCCGCCTTTCTGAACATTGACTTCCACATCAATCTTGAAAGCATCAATACCTACCAGTGCGGCAGAATAAGTTTTAGATAACATTTATTCAACCTCCTCACTCAAAAAACGGGCGATAAGAAACATCGTCGGTCCGAATTTACGGATATTGAATTCATCAAAATATTCCCTTTTCATAAACTTGCCAGTACTGCCGGGAGTATCCGGTATCTCCCAGATAATTATTGCATGTGCCGCATTTTCCAGAAAAACATCGTCAGCAAGCAATGCTTCAAAAAATTCTGCTGACTTTTCATACGGCGGATCGGCAAAAATCAAATCCACCTCCCCTGTTTCAGAAAAAATACGTCTGGTATCAAGAATACTTGCCTGCAGAACTTTCATCTCCGCATCAACTGAACACTTTTGCAATTTGGCAATATTGCGTTTGATTATCTCAACGTGTCTGGGATTATTTTCCACCATCAGGATTTCTGCACTGCCCCTGCTTGCGGCCTCCAGTCCGAGCGCACCGCTGCCCGCACACAGGTCAAGTATCACACCGCCGTTCCAATCCCCCATACTGTCAAAAAGTGCCTTCCTTGCTCTGGCAAGTGTAGGACGCACATCAAGAGTCGGCGCAGTTTCAAGTTCCACGCCACGCGCTTTACCGGCTATTATCTGCATAATTTTTCCTTATTATTTATATTTTTTATCAATATAGCATATCAA
>JAFVPG010000263.1 GCA_017505415.1 Lentisphaeria bacterium
ATGTCAATAATGTCATCACCGGCTCCCCCCCGGATTTCGTCGATTTGACTGAAACGAGCCTGATCGCCGAGAGCAGAATAAATATCTTCAACAAAGAGCGCATCACCATTTGCATCGTCAGTCAGGACAAGCACATTGGCATCTTCAGAACCAACAAAAACGTCAGTGATATTGTTTTTACCATACAAATCAACAATTTCTTCTGTACCAAGCCAGCCATTGTAAATACCTGAATGCTGTGCAGAATACTCATTATTCCATTTTCCTGAAGATTGTCCGAAAAACAAGTCAAAATTTCCATTAACTTCTGAAATAAACTTTTGCGGAATTTCTGCGCCGTCAGTTATAATTTCATTACCATTGACCCAGTTTTTGCCGTTGGCAGAAATGCGCCATTGAGTCCTGCCGTCAGGCAGACTGAAAAGATCAATGCCATAGTTGTCAACAGAAAATTCAAAAATCCCCTGCGGATTGGTAATTTCAACAAAAGTTGTTCCGGGATTCTTTTTGCTCCATGAAAGATGCGAAGAATCACCATTGAGTTCTGCATATTCCACAATGTTGTCAACGACATATAGAGCAGAGTCTGAAACATTTCCGGCTGCATCAGTGGAGCGGAAATAAACTGTTCCGTTATTTTCAAAAACAACGCCATCGACATAACTTAACCACTCAACACCGTCAAAAGAATACTCATTCAAAACTGAATCTTCCGCAAAAGTCGCAACGACCGTGACCGCATCAACCGTTAAAGTTGTAATATCAGCAGAAGCAGTTGGTTTGACCGGAGCAGTTTTATCTATATTTTTTACAATAAAAGATTGTTCAGTAACATTACCGGCGGCATCAGTAACACGGAAACGATAAGTTCCATTCTGAGTTACAGTAAAAACATTACCCTCATTCCACTTTTTATTACTGAAATATTCAACTTTTCCGTCACTGACCGATGCAGTCAAAGTAACATTCTGATTGGTTACAAAAGTTTTATTGGCACTGATTTCAAGAGTCGGAGCAACTTTGTCAATATTGGTAACTTCATAAGTTGCAACGTCAGAAATATTGCCGGATTCATCAGCTGCACGGAAATAAACAACACCATTTTGTTCAAAAACAATTCCGGAAGTATAAGTCTTCCAAGTTTTGTTATTCAAACTGTATTCTTTGATTACAGAATCGCTGCTGAAAGTTGCAGAAACGGTAACATTTTTGTTAGTCGGAGTTGTTATACTTGCCGCTGGAACAGGAATTTCAGGAGGTACAAAATCACGTTCAGCAACAATCAAAGTAAGATTACTGCCGCTTCTTCTCAAGGAATATTCATAATTTCCATACAGCAGTTTCGCACCGTTTACAGTAATCGAACCATATTCTGATGTTCTGTCACCAATCGTGATTGAACCACTGAAGTTATCTGCGCCTCGGGCAAGTTTGTAAGTACCGAAGTCCTGTTCAGCAGAAACTGTTATCGTATATGCAGCATATCCTCTGATCAAAGAAAGATTATTAATCATATAATCATCTGTGACTTCTCTCTCTGCAACTGTAAAGTCAATAGTACCACCCTGATAAATATAGAAATACGCACCTGATTCAAGCTGCAAACTGCCCTCATGTTTTCCACCGGAGGAGATATACATCCTGCCGCTGGAATTAACCGTCGTGTTGTTGGCAGTACCGCCGGAGGCGATAGACATATAGCCACTGTAATTAACTGTTGTGTTATTTGCAGTACCGCCTGAAGAGATACCCACATAGCCGCCGGAATTAACCGTCGTGTTGTTAGCAGTCCCGTCGGAGAAGATATACATCCTGCCGTAGGCTTTAACCGTCGTGCTGTTTGCTACACCGCCGGAGGAGATATACATATGGCCGTAGGAATTAACCGTCGTGCTGTTGGCAACACCACCGGAGGAGATATACATCACGCCGCCGGAATTAACCGTCGTGCTGTTGGCAACACCGCCGGAGTGAATATACATGGAACCGCGAGAATTTATCTCGGTTCTGACGGCACGTCCACCAGTCAATATGTTGAAAGCACCATAATTTTGAGCGACACTATTATCAATGAAAGCATTAACTACATTAACCGTTGAAGCAGCCAAAATGCTGTTTGCAGATACTCCGTAATTGACAAAATCGCCGTCTTCGTAAACATAAACACCATTTTCGGCTTTTCCTGTCCATATTTTTACAAAAGTCATCCATTTATCATAAGAATTCTGACCGAAACCGCTGATACTTGCAATTTTTTCGCCGGCAGAATTCAGCAGGTATCCACTTGGAGAACCTGAATAATTTTTGCCATTCGGCACTACATCATAAGCCAAAACCAGATTTTCTTTGGCAAATTCCAGAAAATCATGATCTTCAAAAAGATTTTTAACCATATATCCGGCATACGGACATTGAGTTGGATCACCATAACAGACAAAAATCATTTTGTTATGTTTTTCTGCATATTCTGATGCCTGCTGCCAATCAGTTGACCATGTTCCCGGAATATAAGAATCAATTTCAGGAGTTTTTTCAATTCCGCTGTTGGATACTTCCAAAGTCATATCATCATAATACCCTTCTCCGACAGCGAGAGTATAAGTAATATTATTGACAGTAACAGAAGAACCGACCGCAAGATCCTGCATTGAATTTCCACATTTTATTGTGATTGTATCACTGAATTCACCTGCATTGCGGGCAATATCATAAATACCGGATTGCTGATATGCAGAAACGTTTATTACTATATCTGCATTAATAATATTGGCAATATTATCAATAATATATCCATCTGAAACAAAACGCTGACTCAAATCAAGAATCAAATCATATCCCTGCATGTTCAAAGTACCGACAGACAAAATCTCCGTTGTCAATTCTCCGACAACAGTAATATTGCATTGCGCCTTGCTGTTTCCCAGAACCAACAGTTTTGCTCCGCGCTCCATATTTATTTTACCATTGATAACAGTATCTTCAAAATAAATCCTTCCGCCGGAATTTACATCTATTTCATTTACAACAGCATTTGAATATATCTGCATGTAACTTCTGCTGCCAATTTCAGCTTTGTCAAAAGATGTCAAAACTCTGGCTGATGCATATTCATTCAAATCGAGATTATTTATTACAGCTCCTGATGAAACATAAATATAACCGTGATTAATAACGGTATTTTGCACAACAGCTCCTTTGCTGACACTCATTGAACCATGATTGAGTACTGTATTGATTGCTTTTGCGCCGGAGGAGATATACATATAACCGGATGAATTAACAACAGTATCAGTTGCAGTTCCTCCGGAAAGAACACCAAATATTCCACCGTATTCAACAGTTGTACTGTCAGCAATACCTCCTTTTGAGACATATACTCTTCCTGAATTTTTTATGACAGTATTATTTGCCTTCGCACCGGAAGAAATATACATGTAACCAGAAGAATTAACAACAGTATTATTTGCAACACCACTGTCATTAACATACATCACACCACCTTTATTGATAGAGGCAGAATCAGCAGTTGCCCCGCTGTACACCAACGCACTGAAATTACTGTTGACCTGTATTGAATTCAGTGTTTTGCCGCTGCTTACTACCCCGGATTTGCTGTTGCCCAAATAAACATTACCGGAATCAGTAAGATATTTAACATAAGCACCGGCAGAAGAATAAACATACCCCTGCCACGGAGAAAATTTTATTGTGGCAGTTCCGCCTGATTTAACGTAAAGTGTTCCGGTAACGTCGATATTGCTTACCGACATTCCTTTGGAAACAGTTGCACTTTTGTTTATCGCCACATTATCCGCATAAAAATTACTTCCGTACAAAGAACCGTAAGAGGTTGTCTGATTTTTGAAAATAAAATCATTGACGATTGCTCCGGAAGAAACTTTCAGATTTGATGCACTGCCAAGTAAATCAACAGATGCACCGCTTTTTATTTCTGCACCGGATATATAACCGCCTGACAAAATCTGTGCATATCCTGATTCATATACTGTAATTCCTGAAATTTTTCCTCCGTTTGAAACTATTGCAGAACCACCGGAACTGACAAAAGTTTTTGAAACTTTTCCAGCGGAAAAAACGATTTGTTCTCCGCCGTTTTTTATTTGAGTATTGACCGCAGAACCACCAGCTGAAATATGCATGGAAATTTTATCTGTCAAAGTCTTATCTGACAAAATATTTCCGGAGGAAACCAATACTCCGCTTGAGTAAATATTCACCGGACGCTGAACATAAGCAACTGTGAAACTTTTTACCGTCGACCAATCAGACAAATTTCCTGAAGCATCCTGAGACCGCACCTGATAATAATATGTTCCGTCACTTAAATTATTCAGTACAGCTTCACTGTTTATCACCTCACTGCCGTCACCGGTCAGAGTTGAAGATGTGCCGTAACGGTAAAAATAACTTTTTATCTCATTATTATCAGTTGAATCCTGCCAGTCAAGAGCTACTGTATTTCCACGCACCTCAGCCGTCAAGCCCTGTGGAACTGACGGTTTTTCTCTATCCTGCGAATTATAATTGACATATTGAAATTTCAAAACATTATCTTCCACAAAAACTCTGCCGTATTCACATGAAGCTGTTCCTGTGACAGAAAGTGTGTATTCAGTTCCGTTAGCGCCATCAAATACAATTTTCATATATTTCAAAGCTTCACTGTAAGTGGCAGTATCTTCAGCCGCAATCAAATTATATATTCCTGTTACAGCCTGAGATATATCCACCGTAACAACCGGATTGTAATAATACATATTATTAAAATATTCATTAATATTGATCATTGCTTCCGTTCCGGCTTCAGCAGTAAGGACAAGAGATATATCCATTTCCTCATACACATCAGTATAAATACTGCTGGTACTGTCAATTATAAGCACTTCTGTATAAACAAATTCTGCATAAACTTGTGAATTGCCTGTAACAACAACAGTATTATTACCTTCTCGCAAACGTATTGATCCATACATCACTGAATTATTTGAAATCGTAATACTGTCATCACCTGCACCGCAGTAAATATCACCTGCAATAATTGTATTATTATCAAATTCAAAAACACAATCTTCTGTTGTATACCATCCGTAAAAAACAGAACTGCATTCTTCTACTAAAGATTCTTCAAGTTTCGTATGATTGACTCTGCTGTACTCAAGAGCATTCAAAAGCTCATCAAAAGCAATACTGTATGAAGCTGCATAAAGGATTGCATTATCTGTATTTATGGCAAAAGATTCAGCATCGTACGCATAAAAAACATATTCTTCGGCAATTATCTTACCGGAAAAATCATTAAATACGGTGACAGTATCACTATACGCATAAAAAGCAATTTCAGATGTTTGCAATGTAACATTGAAATTATTTATCTGAGTTTCTTCCTTCAGATAAATTCTGTCTGTCAGAGAAAAAGCTGCACCATCTACATTATCAGCGAAGTTTATGATATTATTTCCGCTGAAACTTTCTGCCTGCTCAAAAGCACGCAACATACTTCCTGCACCGTAAATATCACCATTTGTAACAGACAGAACTGTAATTTTCTCCGTCATAAAATCAAATATAAAATAATTAAATCCAAGATTATTCATCTCACTCCTGGTATACCATGAAGTCGAACTGTTGTTTCCCCATCCATAATTCAAATGAAATGAATCCGTTTCTGCATTATAACCGTCAATGACAATAGCATGATTCGGAATACTCGCTCCGATAACTCTGCCTGCAGTAAGATTTTCTATCAGAATTTCATAACCGGCCTCAGAAATAACCTGTTTATTGCCGACAGTTTCAGTCCAATACTCATCATACCCCAAATAGGCTGAAGTAACAGCATAAAAACCTGATCGTAAAAATAAATCAGCATTCCATGATGTTCCGGTTTCGCCTTTGGAATATCCGGCTTGCTGAACAACTCCGCAGGCATAAAGAAGTGCTGCCGCATCATCAGCAGAATTTATATCATAATCAGCAAGTTTCTGATTGATCTGGCTGAAAGAAATTGTTCCCGGAGTCGAACCGTCGGATTTCACAGATATTGTAACACCCTTCCATTCACTGATATACTCATCCTCAACACTCAAAGTCAAATCAAAATCCAGCAAACCTTTTTCGATAAAATAGTAGATGATTTGAGCCGCCGCAGTATTGGTACAGCCGGTTACAGAGTGAACTCCCTGATCCAGAGGACAATATTCATTATAAGTGACAGTGCTGTTGCCATCAATCGTTATAACGCCCGACTGACTCCACAGAGTGGACATCATGACTCCGGTCGAAAAAGCATCACTTTCGGAAATTACTGATTTTACAACATCACAATCTCTCTCATCAAAATCGTCTTTCATACTAAACTCCGTATTCAGAACTTTACTAATATAATATTTTTATGTTTAAAGTAGCATAGCAACTGATATTTTCAATATGTTTTTTTATAATTTTTACAATGTTTTTTTTGCGAAAAAAGTTTTTTATTTATTTGAAAAATCACACTTTTTGTGGTAAATTAAATATGAATATAATGAAAGGTAATATTATGACACTTGATGAACTTAAAAATATCGAATCTGATGTAACTCAGAGACTTGAACATTTACAGGATTTTCTCCATATCGACGACCATAAACAAACCATTGCCGAACTTGAAGAAAAAATGACAAAACCCGACTTCTGGGACAACAAAGAATCCGCCCAGGAAACTGTCGGCAAACTCTCCGCTGAAAAAGCCATCACCGAACCTTACGGCGAATTGCTCAAAGAAGCCGAAGATTTCGCTGTCCATATCGAATTTGCCGCCGATGATCCGGATTATCTCGGTGAAGCTGAAATTGCAGCAAAACGTATCATGAAACATCTTGATGATCTCGAACTTTTAAGCTTTCTCAACGGAGCTTTGGACAAAAACGGTGCTTATGTTTCAATACATGCCGGTGCAGGCGGCACAGAATCATGCGACTGGGCATCTATCCTCATGCGTATGTACCGCAGATATTTTGAAATTCAAGGCTGGAAAGATGAAATCATGGATATAACCATGGGCGAAGAAGCCGGTGTCAAAAGCGTTACCATGCTCGTTCAGGGAAATTTTGCCTACGGTTACATGAAATGTGAACGCGGTGTTCACCGTCTGGTCAGAATCTCACCGTTTGACAGCAATGCCAGACGTCACACCTCTTTCTGTTCTGTTGAGGTTTATCCTGAAGTCGATGATGATATTGATATTGAAATTGACGAAAAAGATTTGCGCATTGACACATACCGTTCCAGCGGCAAAGGCGGTCAGGGCGTCAACACCACAGACTCTGCTGTACGTTTGACTCACTTGCCGACCGGTTTGGTTGCCGCCTGTCAGAGTGAACGCTCCCAGCACAAAAATAAAGCCACAGCTATGAAAATGCTGAAAGCACGCCTCTATGAACTTGAAGAAAATAAACGCCGCGAAGCCGCAGCCGCAGAACGCGGTGAACAATCCGAAAACGGCTGGGGCAGTCAGATACGTTCATACGTTCTTCAACCATACCAGATGGTCAAGGATTTGCGTACCGGAGTTGAAACCAGCAATACTGCCGCTGTACTTGACGGAGAAATCAACGAATTTATTGAAAGTTATCTGAAGGGTGTGCGTATCAGCGAATGATAAAACCAGTAAATACACCTTTTGAGGAAGCAGAATCAACGGAATTACCCGATTTTCCGGATGATTCCGGAATTGATTTTGATCCGACTGACTTTGATATTGAAGAGACTTTTTATGAACCTCAGGTTCTGGCGGAACATGAAGAAGCCAAAAGAATCGAATGTATGCAGTTACTCCGCAAGGAAGTTGAAGAATTTTTTGTCCCCGGCGGTATTTTGAAACAACATGCAGTCTTCAATTCTGAAAGGCCGTATGAGTTCCGCCCCCAGCAGATGCAGATGGGCAATGCAATCGTTGAAGCAATAGATCACGGAGAAAATCTCGCAGTTGAAGCTCCCACCGGTGTCGGTAAGAGTTTCTCATATCTCGTTCCTCTCATCTACCGTTCAAAATTTGCCAAATATCCCGCCCTTATAACCACTGAAACAATAAATCTTCAGGAACAGTTGATTCGCAAAGATATTCCTTTTCTGAAAGCTGTAACCGGACTGGAATTCAAAGCAGTTCTTGCCAAAGGCCGCAATAATTATCTCTGTCTGCGCCGTTTTGAACTTGTCAATCAGGGAGAACGCGAAGCCTTGCTGCCAGTGCCTTCACTGTCCTCAGAACTGGAAAAAATCGACTCAAATCTTCACTCCGCAAAAGGCGAAAGAAGCAGTTTCAAATTCCGTA
Organism: Lentisphaeria bacterium; assembly: GCA_017505415.1. Classification (GTDB taxonomy): domain Bacteria; phylum Verrucomicrobiota; class Lentisphaeria; order Victivallales; family Victivallaceae; genus RGIG5270. The sequence goes on from JAFVPG010000263.1 coordinate 8,333, forward strand.
TATCACCTGAACTGTGGAGCATGATACACTCAGAATCCGGCAACTGCCTCGGTCCCAAATGTCCGTTTTACAAAAAATGTTTCTATTTTGAAGCCCGTAAAGAATGGTCAGAAGCAGATATTATCGTTGCCAATCATGCCCTGTTTTTTACTGATTTGCGAATAAAAATGGAGGATGACTCCGAAAGTGCATTGCTGCCGGAATACGGCATGGTCGTGATTGATGAAGCTCATACTCTGGAAGATAATGCAGCCGATCATCTGGGAATGTCAGTCTCCAAACTCGGAGTCATCGCCATGCTGAACCGCCTTTACAATCCTGATAACGGCAAAGGTCTGCTGGTGCGCAACGGCAAAACAGCAATGGACTGCCGCAGAGTCTGTTCTGAAACCAGAGACACGGTCTTTACCTTTTTCAAACAATTTGAAAATTACTGCGAAGAATATCACGAAACAGCAATCCGCATCCGCCAGAAAGGACTGTTTGAAAATACTCTCGGAACTGCACTTGAAGACCTGCGGAATCTGCTTGATACATTGTTTGAAGAAGTCTCGGAAGATGCCTCATTGCAAACTGAAATCGGTTCATACATCGACCGTATAGATGCTGTTCTGAATGGAATAAGTGAATTTCTGCTGCTCAGCAATGAAAGAAGTGTTTACTATATTGAATGTGAAAACAGAAATACGATTCTGAACGGCTCCCCGCTGAATATTCCTGAACTTTTGCGCAGAGAACTGTTTGATACATCTTTTCCTGTGATCATTACCAGTGCGACATTGACAATCAATAATCTTTTTGACTTTTTTATTAAAAGAACAGGCTTCTGCAACGGCAGAACGATTCAGCTTGATTCACCGTTTGATCCGTCAAAAGTTGATTTTTTCATACCGGCAGACATGCCTGAAAATCCCGGAGAAGAGCATTTCAAAACAATGCTTTCTTACATAAAAAAAATGATCCGCAAAACCAGAGGGAAAGCATTTGTTCTCTTCACAAGTTATTCTCTTTTAAAACAGTCCGCAGAAGCTTTACAGGATTTTTTTGAAGAAGAAAATATAACATTGCTGGTTCAAGGAGCCGACCGCACCCGCAGTATGCTGCTGGAAGATTTCAAAAATGATATAAATTCCGTTCTTTTCGGAACAGACAGTTTCTGGACGGGAGTCGACGTGCCGGGAGAAGCTTTAAGCAATGTAATAATTACCAAACTGCCGTTTGCAGTTCCGACCCATCCTCTGATAGCATCACGCTGTGAGGAAATACAACGGAACGGCGGCAATTCTTTCAAAGATTACAGCATTCCAGATGCCGTATTACGCTTCCGTCAGGGTATCGGCAGACTTATACGCAGCAAAACTGACAAAGGCATTATCACTGTTCTTGACAAACGCATCATATCAAAATATTACGGCAGAAACTTTCTTAATTCAATTCCATATAAACACAAAATCATCAGGGGGACAGATGA
>JAFVPG010000264.1 GCA_017505415.1 Lentisphaeria bacterium
CGGTACCAGAGGTAAACCTTATGCCCAGATATGTATCGGAAACAGTGGTGATTTTGACAGCCGTAACTTCAGCGAAATGCACGGCGAAGTCCTCTATCCCGGCAAAACAAAAACATTTGTTGATAAATCAAATGCCAAACGTTATGTCCTGCTTTGTGCAATCCCGTTATCTGAAATTTACGGTCAACCCGGAAAAATACTTTACGGAAATATTCTGCGCTCCCGCAATCAGTATTGCGAAGCTGCATGGATACCGACCTATGCCGGACATCATTCACCATCCAGATTCGGAGAAATTTATCTGGAAAAATAAAACCCGGAAAATACAGATACCGCCGCTCAAAAAAGGAGAAAAATATGCCGTTTTTACTGAATCAGGATTTATCAGACTTCGCTTTGGGAAGACCTGTTGAAAAATTGACACGTGAAGAACTGCTGAAGCAAATCGACTTTTATGAGATTGGCGGTGACTGTATTGTGATTTTAAATGGAAACGCACAGAAAACTGCTTTTGAAAGCGATGTTTTTGAATCATCATGGAATGGTGTAGAAACCGATGCAGACGGCAGAACTTTTTACAGAGGAAAAGAACTTACCGGAATTTCAAAAAAATTCCGGAGCGTATGAAAACGCTTTATGATAACGTAAATGACCTGTTTGAATTGCGGCTTGCATACGGCAGAAAACACAAATATAAAATTTTTCTCGGCATGAGAATGAATGATGTTCACTGTGTCTCTGATTTCGATAATATTCTTGTCAGTAATTTCTGGCGTGAACATCAGGATTGTCTCATTACAGACTACTGTAAAGAGGCATGGTGTTATAATACATTTGATTATGCAAAAAAAGAAGTTTATGATTACCATTTGGCACTGGCCCATGAATATCTGACCCGTTTTGATCCGGACGGTTTGGAACTTGACTGGATGCGCACTCCGTATTATTTCAAACCGGGTTTTGAAGATCAAAATGCCGGAATCCTGACTCAGTTCATGCGGGATGTCAGAAAACTTGCCAATGAATGTGCCGCAAGAAACGGTCATCCCGTCGAACTTATCGTCAGAGTCCCTTCACGGCCGGAAGATGCCCGGAGAATGGGATTTGATGTTTTTTCATGGACAAAGGAAAAACTGATTGATCGTGTCATTGTGACTTCTTACTGGGGAGTAACAGATTTTGACATTCCGTTGGAACTTTGGCGCATGCTGCTCGGTGATGAAATAAAAATCACTGCAGGGCTGGAACTTCTCTGCCGCTGTACTCCGTTTCAAAAGGGAGATTTTTATAATGATGCTGCGGTTATTTTCGGATTTGCCTCATCATTTTACTATCGCGGCTCAAATGATATATATCTTTTCAATCACATGGATGACACCGGAACTGCATCCGGCATGAAAGATATGGCGGATTTCCGTCTGGTTCTGCAAAATCTCGGGAAACGGGATCAGACAGAACGGCAAAAACGCAGACATGTTGTGACACATACAGATTTTCTGGCAAGAGCAATCGGATGTGCTTTAGACCCGATTCTTCCATTGGAACTGGGTAAAAACGACAGATTCCTGCGGTTGAATATCGGAGGAGCTGTCAAAAACAGAAATGCAAAACTTGTAATTGCCTGTGATGAAGACATTCCATCAGAAATCCGCTGTGGTGGAGTTATCTGTTATAAAACAGATGAAATTTTCAACTGCAAACTGCCATCTGATGTAAAAAATCCTGTTGTTTACCAAATTCCGGCTGAAGGCTTGAAAGAAGGCGATAATGTTTTAAGTTTCAAAGGCAACGGCAATAAACTTGTCTGGTGCGAAATTGATCTTGAAAAATCATAAAATAATCATGTTCCGGCTTACTCAAAGCCAAGTGACACGGCTGATGAAGCAGTTGTTTACCGTCAGTGACCGCAATACCTGAACTTGACAAATTGATACCTTGCAGGATACGCCGATAATTATTTCGGTCAATAATCTGAGCCGCCAAAGCCAGTAAATCACCGAAGTTTATCGGCAGTATCGCAGAAACCGCTTCCGCAGTCGGCTGTTTGATTTGCGGGTAATCAAAATGCTTTCCGTCAATGTCAAGCATTTCCGAACGCTCAAAACGGGGAAATTATGGGGAAATTTACCAAAAAGTAATTCCTTTGAATAATCGCATGTATATAATTGTATTATTACAGCGAATTTTCTATTTTTTCTTCTTGCCAGCCGATCAGATTACCTTTGACAGTATCAAAATTTACTCCGATGATAAATATATTACGTTTATCAAGCAGATATTTTTTGAAATATTCTTTTGCTTTTATTTGTTCCAATGCAGTAGGATCATTATCAAGTTTGAATTCAAAAAGATAAACAGCATCTGCCGTTTGTACTACTGCATCAATTCTGCCGTCATTGGTAGTTGACTCTGCTTCGATATATTGTCCCAGCAGACGGAACATTGAAAAGAAAATCGCCTGAAATGTTGCTTCGTTCTTTTTGTGAACACCATAAGGAATACCTGCAAAGAAAACTTCCATGACTTTTCTGAGTTTTTTCAAATCTCCGTTCAGCAAAGCTGTTGCAATTTCAGCGGCAAACTGAACAGAAACGGTTTGTGTTTTTCCGGCATAACTATTAAGAATATAGGCACTGAAAGCACCGGCTATTTCGCGATTCGGGAAATCCAGATAATACCATGTCTGGTCAAAACGTTCTTCTGTATCTTTGATTGTGAGATATCCTGTCTGCAAAAGCAAACTTAATGGATCAATATTGTCAATTTCAAATGCACTGAATGCCACTTGCGGGACTGCATTCTGTAAAGCCGCTTGAAAGTTGAAGTCTTTCTGTTTTGTCAATTGCAATAAAAAAGTCGGAGTGCCTGTAGAGAACCAATAGTTATTGAATTTTCCTTCATTTTCAAAAAATTTAGCCAAAGAAACAGGATTATAGACCGTCTTTGCATTTTCTTCAAAGCGGTATCCGTTATACCATTCTTTTATTTTTATTTTATATGCTTCAATATCTTTATCATGAGCCAGGGCTGCAATTCTGTCCCCGAAATTCATTTCAAGTTCGTATTGAGTATAACCTAACATGGTTGCATATTTTGCATCCATTGTTATATCTGTCAGGTTATTCAAATCAGAAAACAGTGAAACAGGGCTGAACTTGCTGACTCCGGTAATGAATACAAAACGCTCTTTTGCATTGCGATCTTTTAAAACGCTGTAAAAACCTTTAAGGCATCTTTGAATATCTGAAATATCCGGACTTGAAATATTATCAAGAATAGGCTTGTCATATTCATCGATCAGGATTATAACCTGATTTTTCTTTGAAAGAATATCAACTAATTTACCGAAAGCAGAAGAAGCATCTTGTGTTTGCGGTATTTCAATGTTGAAATCTTTCGCTGCGGTTTTTATTTTATCTGTCAAATAAATATCAAGACGCTCCGCAGTATTATTTATCGGATTATAATCTCCAAAACTTAAATGAATAACAGGGTAAGGTTTCCAGTCGTAAGGTTTATCATAAATGGCAAGTCCTTTGAACAATTCTTTCTTGCCTTCAAACACAGCTTTAAAGGTTGAAACTGTCAAGGATTTTCCAAAACGTCTCGGTCGTGACAGAAAATACATTTCCTGAGCAGGTCTGATCAACTGCCAAATATATTCAGTCTTATCTACATACAGGAAATTTCCTTGTATGAGATTTTCAAAATCATAAACGCTGCTTGTAATGTTTTTCATTATTTGTACTCCTTTTGTGATAATATACACTGTGTTTTCTGAATTTGCAATTATTTATTTTTACAAAAACAGAAAAATTATTATCGGTTACAATACCAGTAAAATATTATTTACTTTTTTATAAAAAACATCCTTCAAAAAATTAAAACATTGCATTGTGTCAAGTCATAAGCCATAA
>JAFVPG010000265.1 GCA_017505415.1 Lentisphaeria bacterium
AAAGCAGCAGATAAAAACTGTGAAAATAATACTGCATAGAAAACTGTGCAGACAGGATTTTTGTTGCTTGGGAACAGAAAATTTAAGAAAATTAACAAAAACAAGGGAATCAGCCCTTGACTTTTACATAATAGAGCCAAATTATTTAAAAATTTCTGACATTTCATTTATTTTTTGTATTTACGTAAAAAACAATAGACGTCTTTTTATGTAAAATCAAAATTCACTTTGCATAAATTCTTTCAATGCGTCGTGCCAATCCGGCATTGGCGGCAGATTCTCAAGACGCAAGCGTTTTTTCTCCAATCTGGAGTTCAAAGGACGGGGAGCAGGACGGGGAAATTCCTCAGTCGTACAAGGCTGAACTTTCTGCTCTTTACCGGCAAGACGAAAAATTTCCAATGCAAACTCATACCATGTTGCCTCCCCTTCACACGTCATATGAAATATTCCAGTAAGCTCAGGACGGGCTATAATATTTTTCAGATTACGGGCAACCGCAAGTGCAGAAGTAGGATTGCCATGCTGATCATTTACAACTTTCAATACCGGTCGGGTGCCGTCAGCAAGATTCATCATTGCATGCACAAAACTCGGTCCTCCCGCTCCATAAAGCCACGATATACGGCATATTACATAATTATCACAATTCTTTTTTACAGCTTCCTCACCGTAAAATTTGCTCTGACCGTAAACGGTAGCCCCGCCATCTGCAATATCAAATTCGTTATACGGACGCTCCGCCTTGCCGTCAAAAACGTAATCTGTCGAAACAGCAATCAGCCGCACTCCGTGTTTCCGGCATGCTTTGGCTACATTACCTGAACCCTCAACATTAAGTTTATAAGCAAGCTCTTTCTCAGTTTCACATCTGTCAACAGCAGTCATTGCCGCACAATGAATCACCACATCAGGAGCATTCCGTTCAACAAATGCATCAAATCCGGCAGCATCTGTAATATCAGCTTCAGGCAGATCAGCAATAATTATCTCATTATCACTTAAAACATTCTGCAAAGTACGCCCGAGCATACCCTTCCCACCGGTGATGAGAATACGCATTATTTCTCCTCCCACGGCTCAATTTCAGCGAAAGACGGATGCTGAGTATCTTTAGCGGAAAGATTCCATTTCTCAGGATTTATCCGCCAATCAATATTCAATACAGGATCATTAAAAGCAATCCCTCGTTCAGCAGACGGCATGTAAATATTATCACACTTGTATGCAAAAATCGCCTCTTCACTCAAAACTGCAAATCCATGAGCAAAACCTCTCGGAATAAAAAGCTGCCGCTTATTCTCTCCAGACAATTCAACTGCCACATGCTGCCCGAAAGTCGGTGAATTTTTTCTTATATCAACTGCCACATCAAGCACTGCACCGCTGATAACACGGACAAGTTTTGCCTGGGTATAAGGCGCAGCCTGATAATGCAGTCCGCGCAGTACGCCATAGGAAGATTTTGATTCATTATCCTGAACGAAACGGCAATTTACACCGGCATTGGCAAGTTTACTTTCACTCCAGCTCTCAAAAAAATATCCTCTGGCATCGCCGAAAACTTTCGGTTCAATAATAAAAACACCGTTAATTTCAGTTTCAATCATTTTCATTTTTCAATCATTCTCTTCAGGTATTGTCCGTATTCAGTCTTGAGCATTGGTTGAATGCTTGCTTCAATTTCTGCTTTATTCATCCAGCCGTTTTCATAAGCGATCTCCTGCAAACAGGCGATCTGCAATCCCTGACGGGTTTCAATAGTACGGATAAAATTTGCAGCTTCAAGCATACTGTCATGAGTACCGGTATCAAGCCATGCATAACCGCGTTTGAAAACCTCAACATGCAATTTACCGGCTTCAAGATAAGCATTATTAACGGAAGTAATTTCAAGTTCACCACGTGCTGAAGGTTTGATACTTTCAGCAATTTTCACAACATCATTGTCATAGAAATAAAGACCGGTAACTGCATAATTTGATTTAGGCTCTTCCGGTTTTTCCTCAATGCTGACAGCCTTGCCGTTTTCATCAAATTCGACCACTCCGAAACGCTCCGGATCACAAACATAATAACCGAAAACAGTTGCACCTTCTTTGCGGTCAACAGCAGCTTTAAGCAGCATTTTGAGATTTGCTCCATAAAAAATATTATCGCCAAGCACCAATGCCACAGAGTCACTGCCGATAAATTCCTTGCCGATAATAAACGCCTGTGCCAAACCTTCCGGTTTAGGCTGAACTGCGTATGTGAATTTCACTCCAAAACTTGAACCGTCTCCCAACAGCCTCTGAAATGCAGGCTGATCTTCAGGAGTCGTGATAATCAGAATATCACGGATTTTAGCAAGCATCAAAACACTGATAGGATAATAAATCATCGGCTTGTCATAAACTCCGAGCAACTGCTTGGAAACTCCCATTGTGATCGGATGCAAACGGCTTCCTGCGCCCCCCGCAAGTACAATACCCTTCATAATTTATTCTCCTTTTCCCAATCGTTCCATTTTATAAGAACCATTCAAAACATTCGCACACCAACTGTCTTTGTGTTCAAGATACCACTCAACAGTCTTGCGGATGCCGCTCTCAAAAGTTTCCTGCGGTCTCCAGCCCAATTCACGGGCAATTTTAGATGGATCAATAGCATAACGCAAATCATGACCGGGACGGTCTTTCACATGAACGATCTGAGCGGCATAAGGTTTACCGTCTTTGCGTGGACGGAGTTCATCAAGGAGAGCGCAGATAGTTTTTACGACCTCAATATTTTTCTTTTCATTATGACCGCCGATATTGTAAGTTTCACCGGGAACACCTTCTGTAGCAACAAGATACAAGGCTCTTGCATGATCTTCCACATAGAGCCAGTCACGAATCTGCAGACCTTCTCCGTAAACCGGAAGTTCTTTATCATCAAGAGCATGCAGAATAATCAACGGAATAAGTTTTTCAGGGAAGTGATACGGACCGTAATTATTGGAACAATTAGTTACCAATGTCGGCAACCCGAAAGTACGTTTCCAGGCACGCACCAGATGATCGCTGGATGCCTTGCTGGCACTGTACGGAGAACTTGGAGCATACGGAGTATCTTCTCTGAAAAAATCTTCCGGACCTTCAAGGTCACCGTATACTTCATCAGTTGAAATATGATGAAAACGGAAAATTTGTTTTCCGTCGTCACTGAGAGCATTGTAATATTTCCGTGCGGCTTCAAGCATCGTATAAGTACCGACAACATTAGTCTGAATAAACTCTCCCGGACCGTCAATAGAGCGATCAACATGAGATTCAGCTGCCAAATGCATTACATGGGTGGGCTTGAATTCTGCAAATACCCGGTCAACTTCACTTTTATCACAAATATCAACCTTTTCAAAATAATAACGGTCACTGTCTGCAATTTCAGCGAGATTTTCAAGATTTCCTGCATAAGTGAGTTTATCCAATACGCAAACTGCATCAGCTGTATTTTTGACAATATGCCGGGCAACTGCTGATCCGATAAAACCTGCTCCCCCGGTCACAATAATTCTGTTCATCAAAATCTCCTTATAAAAATTATTCTTTTTGTATATTATAACGACTTTGATATAATTTGCAAGTTTTTTATGTTGAAATTTGAATATATTTTATAAAAAAATCAAAAAAACTTTACAAAAGCGGCATAATTTCTGAAATACTTTTTCTTCTGCTGAAAATTCTTCACTTCAAACCGAGAGCTTTCATGACCATCTGCAAGTCGCCCCAAACTGTTTTTTTGGCAGCAGGCTGGCGCAGCAAATAAGCCGGATTGAATGTTGACATGACAGGAATACCATCATACGAATCAAAATTGCCGCGCAAAGTGGAAATTGTACCTTCACGATGAAGAATATTTTTGGCAAATCCCGCACCGAAAGCAAGGATGCATTCAGGCCGCACAGCCTTTACTTCCATATCGAAAAATTTTTCACGGCATACACGCACCTCACTGCCGTCAACAGGGCGGTTGCCGGGAGTACGGCATTTAACGACTGATGTGATGTAACATTCCCCTCTGTTCAATCCCATGGCAAGCAGCATTTTATCAAGCAAATTGCCGACCTCCCCTGCAAATATACGGTTTTCCTCATCATCAAGCAGAGAGGGATTTTCTATAACTATCATCAATTTTGCATGGACATCCCCATAACTTACAGCCGGGTTTTTACGAACTTTGGCAAGCGGACATCCACGGCACTCAATAATGTTTTTCTGCAAATCTGCGAGATCGAAAAAACTTGCAGCTGTTTGCACTTCAACATTCTGCACATTCTCTGCAACAGTTTTTTTCATTTCCAGTTCAATTTTTTTCACTGCTTTTGACGGGTCAAGGAAAGCCTCCCATTCTGCAGGAGAAACAATGAATGAATCTCTCTTGTTCGCCTCTTTCTGAAGCTGAGAAATCAGTTCATCAAAAAAATCCATCTCTTCATTTCCTGTTTTTACTTGATTTTTGGCAAAAAAGATACATATTATACAGTAATATACATTAAATTATTGAAAATGAAAGTTTTTTTTGATTAATTATGACAAATCATTGTTTTTGCTGTGCCAGAATGTGCGGTTCCGACCGTGACTCAAATAAATCTTTTTGCGGAGTAAACAACAAAATCCGGCTTGCCCGTGCTGCTCTTCATCATTGGGAAGAGCCGTGCATCAGCGGTAAAAACGGTTCCGGTACAATATTTTTCAGCGGCTGCAACCTGCGCTGCATTTACTGTCAGAATTATGACATTTCAAACAGAGCAAAAGGAATTGAAATTTCCATTGAACGCCTGCGGGAAATTTTCTTTGAACTTATAGAGCAGGGAGCGCATAACATAAATTTTGTCACCCCTTCGCATTTCAGCAACGGAATATTGCAGGCACTCGACGGACTGCGCCTCCCTGTTCCGATCGTTTTCAATACCAATGGATACGACAGTGTTGAAAATCTTAAACGCTTTGAAAATAAAGTTCAAATCTATCTTCCCGATTTGAAATATGCCGAAAATGATCTTGCCGTCAAATTCAGTCACGCTCCGGAATATTTTGAAAAAGCATGCCTTGCCATTGACGAAATGTTCCGTCAGTGCGGTCCGTATAAAATGGATTCAAACGGCATGCTCACTTCCGGTGTCATAATCCGACATTTAATTCTTCCCGGACATCTTGAAAACAGCAAAAGAGTCATTGACTATATAGCCTCCCGCTTCAACCCCGGCGAAATCCTCTTCAGTTTGATGCGGCAATACACTCCATTCGGTCAGACAGCAGAGTTCCCGGAACTTCAACGCCCGCTTTCCGATGAAGAATACGAAGAAGTTCAGGAATATCTTTTCGATTCCGGTATAGAAGACGGCTTTCTTCAAGACAAAGAATCTGCCACTCAAGATTTTATTCCGCCATTCAACGGCGAAGGCGTTTTGAAATAACATGATACGCAAACGGAACTGTTAACATATTCTGTTAATTTTCTTTATGCGCCGTTGTTCCCCTCACAAACGTCCAAGCTGCCGCTGCAAATGCAAAAACAAGTGCAGGCAGATGATAGCGCGGCATAACCACCGGACCGGGCAGAAAAACATAATAAAATGACAATGCGCCCCAGAGAATTATATACATCCAACGATTTTTGAAGTTTATAACTGCATGAATCAGGAAAATCAGACAGCCGATATAGCCAAGTGCATTAAAAGCGAGCAATGGCGAAAGTACCAGGATCAACCATGCACCACCGTCAGCAAAATAATGTTTCACTGCGGCAATAATACCGTCTTTTCGCAAAATTCCAAGCGTTCCACGTCCAGAAGTTGAAAGTCCCATATTTTCAGAAACAGCCGGCACATCCGGCAGCATTATCTGCCATTGCGGCAGATGAGTAATAATGAAACTTGCAGGGTATTTTTTTATAACTGAACTGAAAAGCTCCTTATTATATTTTATTGAATCTTTAACATAGTTTTTCGGCATTTTGCTCTGCAATTCAGCAAGCACATCATTGGAGTTGCGCTTTTCGGCATGGGCGATGACTGCAGAACAATTATGAACCGAAGCATTGTAAGCATTATACTCCAGACTCCATACACCGTAACGGTCATAATTATATTTCATAAAAGGAAACAGAAGCGTCAGCACAAGAATAAAATTGGCAATAAGGGCAAGAATACACTTCCATTTCGGACGGACAATAAACAGCGCAAGTATCGGCGCCACTGCCAATATCCACGGCAGATTTACCCCGCGCGACAGTGCCGCAAGTGTTCCGAATCCCAGACCGTAAGCAAAGTCAATGAGCCTTTTCGTTTCGTACGCACGCACAATACAAAATACCTGCCACGCAACAAAAAAAGAAAATAGAGTATCACTCAAAATCAATGGCGCATGTCCGATTGCTGTCACATTGCAACACCACAAAAGCGCAGCAAAAATACCGCCGCCATTCCGTTTGGAAAGCAATTTCCCAAGATACGCAACCGGAAAAACAATAAGTGAACTCAACAATATTCCAACCAGAGAATAAACCGCAAAAGCATAAGGAGTGATCTGCTTCAATATCCAATACAACATACACGGCAGCGGCGCACGGAATCCCCAGTCAAATCCTGCAGCATCATAACAATATGATAAACTGTCAGGTCGTATAAGCCAATTTTCAGTTATACCTCCGAATGGCAATGCCAGCAAAATACGCAATAAGCAGGCAATGACAAAAATCAGAAAAATCGAAATGCTGAAACGTTTCGCATCTGCGGCAATTTTTATATTTTTTTCACCGGCAACTGTGCATGAAGGAATGGAAAAGCGATAAAGAAAAGTCAACCACAGTGCTTCAAAACCGTCTTTAAGACGGATTTTTTTGCCTTCATCAACTTTGCGCGGATAGTAAGAAACAGGAACTTCCGTAATCTCAAAACCCATACGAAGCAGTTTGGCAGTAACTTCCGGTTCCCAACCGAATTTATTATTCTTAAACTTGATACTGCGAATCAAATCTCCGTCAAAGGTTTTATAACAAGTTGGCTCATCACTCAAACTTGTACCATACAGCAGATTGAAAAGCAATGAAACGCTCAAACCGCCGAGATAGAAAAACCATGAAGACTTGGTGCGGTTGCGGATATTACGTTCCCTTGAGCCGTAAACGACCTGCGTTTCACCTCGTAAAATCGGTTGGATACACTTCTCATAATCACAAGGGTCATACTCACAGTCAGCATCCTGAATTATGACAATATCACCTGTTGAATTCTCAATCCCCATACGGACAGCAGAACCTTTGCCGCCGTTTTCCTTTTCAAAATATTTTATCTCACAGTCTTTGCGGTGCAGTTCAATCCAATTTCTGATTTCATCGGCAGAATTATCTGTCGAACCGTCATTGACAATAACAATCTCCTTTTTTACCGACAAAGGAGCATTCAGTACCATATCCAATGCAGTTGATACTGTTTTCTCTTCGTTATAACATGGTATAATTATCGACAGTTTTTTCATTAATTTGCAATCCTTGCTAATGGTTTTTCAAAACATCCGCTGCAAATGCACAACCGCTTAAATAGCCAAAATATGCTTGATTCCGGTAAAAACCAGCTGCGCCGCCATAGCAGAAAGAATAAGACCTGTGATTTTACTCAGAATAACAATGACATTGCGTCCGAGTTTCTGCTCAACCCATGCAGAAAGCACCAGCATCGTCGTCAAAATCGCAAATGCGCAAACCAATCCGATAACACATGCCAACTGATTGACAATACCACTTGATTCAGCACCTATAACCAACACAGCGGCAATCGTACCGGGACCGCATGTCACCGGAATCGCCAACGGCACAACAGCAATATTGGAAACTTCACTGTCCATATCATCAGAAGGCGCCTTGTCTGCAATTTTGCTGTTGACCAAACCTACAGCTGAAAGAAAAAGCAAAGCACCGCCGCCAATTCTGAAAGCATCGATCGTAATGTCAAAAGCCGCAAAAAGCCAGCGACCGAAAAATAACAGAAAAACACAGGTAACAAATGCCGATAATCCAACCTTTATCGCCAGCTTCTTCTTCGCCCCGGTGTCCCACCCCTGCGTCATCGACAGAAACATCGACAATACAAAAAACGGAGTGATCAAAAATAAAAACTGCAAAAATGTCTTAAGTATAAAACTTCCCATAAAAAATCCTTTCTGTAAAATGAGTTTTTGGTTCTTGGGGAGGCGGAGAGGATTTTTTTGCAAAAAAATCCCTCTCCGCCTCCCCAAACCCCACCACCTCACCTTAAAAACTCTTGTGTTAACTTTGCTTTTGGCTTGCGCAAAAAAC
>JAFVPG010000266.1 GCA_017505415.1 Lentisphaeria bacterium
CGGATTAGCCACATCAGGGGTATGCCGTTCGTTGCTGTCGCAACTCACTATACCCCCGACCCCCCTCAGTTTTTTTAAACTATCAGTCAATGTTTAGTACAGAGCCAATTTATAATATCATCCCTGAATTATGATAAAACAGAAAGACAGTATTCTATCCTCCGGAGTACCGCTGTCTTTAAAGCTTTTCCTATTCCCCCAAAGGAACATAGTATCAAATATAAAACCTAATTATTTAATTTCACTGAAAAGTTTAATCATTTCAACAGTTTTCCGGAACATCATTTCACATGCAGGAATATAATAATTTCCCGGAACAGACGGAGTTCTGTCTGTTTTGGCCTCTTCTATACCTGCCAGAAATGCTTTATGTATATCGGTGCAGATATTGATTTTTGCAATTCCCAATCTGATGGCGGCATGAAGTTGGTCAATCGGCGTTCCTGAACCTCCGTGAAGTACCAGCGGGACATCTGTAAGTGAAGCAATTTCTGCAAGTAAATCAAGATGCAGTTTGGGGTCTCCTCTGTATTCCCCGTGGATAGTGCCAATGGAAACTGCAAGGCAATCAACATGTGTCCGTCTGACAAATTCAACTACTTCCGCAGGAACTGTAAGTGCAGATTCCCCTGCCCCGCCGTCCCCGCCGGAAACGTGACCGAGTTCTGCTTCTAGAGAAATACCGTTGCCATGCGCTATTTCAGCTGCAGCTGCAGAAAGACGCACATTTTCCTCAAATACTTTTGAAGAAGCATCCAGCATGACAGATGAAAAACCGTTTTCTGCACATTCTGCAACATGTTTTAATTCAGAACCGTGATCCAGATGAAGTGCGGCATCTATATCATATTTTTTTACAAAAAAATTGACAATATCTGCAAGAGCATCAGGACCGCCCATAGTATTATATTCCACAGGAGATGCCTGAAATATGACGGGTATTCCGCAGAAATCTGAAGCTTTGGCAATCATTTGAACATTCAGACTGTCCCAACACTCAAAAGCACCAAGACAAATCCCTTTGTTTCTTGCCTGACGCATCAAAGTATCCATTCTATATAAAGACATTTTATTTTTACCTTATGTTATTTACTGTTTTGAAAGATGAATTTGTAATTATTTGCAAAATTTTTAAAGCGGATAACATTAAGCGGGTTGCCCCATATACTTTTACCGTAAAACAATATAAAGATACTGTTAATAAAATTAAGCAAACAACAACAGTATAATATCTGATTTTTTTATTCCAATTTTTTTGTGAACCATACCTGCAAAGTATTATCAGGAGAAAATTCATTGCCGCTTGTTGCATAATCACAGAAATTCATTCCGTCTGTTTCTGTCATAAAAAGCGACTTGCTCCGCAAAACTTCAGCATTTCTTGAGTCATGCGCAAGAACCAAAGGCCCATATTTGAAAGCATGAAAATTCTCATTTCCCGGTGCGGAAACTTTTTGGAGTTTCATATCAAAAATGATTTCAATTTCAGATTCAGAACTCCATTGCTGTTCAATTTCAAAATATTTGCCTTTTTCCGGAGTGAAGGTTTTGCCGTTCAGTTTCACAACTGTATTTTCTGACCATGCGGGAATACGCAGAGCAAAAGTGAAATCTGCTTTTGAGTCTGCAGTAAATTTGATTTTCACTCTGTTGTTTGACGGGTAATTACCTGAAAGAATCATGCTGATATTGCAGTTTTTAACTGAAAAATCAACTTGTGCATCTTCATAAAAATTGATATAAAGTTTATCTTTTGCCGAAAACGCATTATTTACAGCAGTTGCCAATCCTTCAGGTCCCTGAGCCAGACAGCAGTCATAGTCTCCGAAATCATCCATTTGCGGAATGGAAACTTTTTTACTTGATGGAGCTGCAAGCGGAGTCGGGTTACGGTGAATCCAGTTCGTACCGTCAACTTTCATTGCTCCGAGGAGCGCATTGTATGCGGAGCGTTCCATTTCATCCGCAACAGTTGAATCTTCAGTCAGTTCTAAAATGTATTGACAATAATGCAGCCATGTGGTCGTAACACAAGTTTCTCCCATGCTGCCGCCATGCAGCCATGTCTGCCGCAAAGCTCCGTTATACCAGAATTCACCGTTAAAGTCCTTGAATCCGCCCGTTCCTGTAATATAAATTTCATTGTCTCGGACATTTTTATAATATTTCAAAATTGCCTGAAGATGTTTATCTTCCGGGAAAAGATTGTAATATTCAGCAAGTCCTTCAAAACATGAAGTCATTTCATACGCTTTGCCGTTGGCAAGTTCTGCTGGAAGGACAGCATCGGCGGCATCTTCAAAAATATTGTGCAAATGAGTTGCGCCGACAGTGATTATTGTGCGGGCATATTCCAGATATTCATTTTTGCCGCTGTATTTATATAATTTGACAATATATTTGAAAATACTTGCGGAGGGAAGTCCGAAATGCTGACCGTAATCTGCAATATTTCTTGAACCGAGCTGACGGAACATATGATCGACCATTTTGCAGCAGGCGTCAAGCACTTCCGGTGTCTGTTCAACAACTTCATAATACCGCAATAATCCTGCAAGAATATATTTACGCCCCCAAATATCCCAGCCGTCAAGCTGTTTATCTGTCGGATATGAACTTATGCATCCGTCTGAAGTTTGAGTGGAAATAATATCTTTTACAGTTGCTTTAATCATTGCAAGCAATTCATCATCCTGAGTATATTTCCATGCAAGGATAGCTGAACGAACAATTTTGCCCCAGAATTCGCAACGCCATTTATAATCTGTCTCATTACGGAAACGGAAAGGATCAACAAGTTCGGTATAATTTATCTTTTTTAAACGGTTGCAGACGGAAATATCCAGAGCCTTTCCCAGCGGACCGTTCAGTTTTATTTTTGATAATGATATTTCTTTATTCATAATTGATTTACATTTTGCTTTAATTTCTGTTTCCGGAAAAATCCGGAAACAGAAAATTGCAGCGTCATAATTTATCAGAATTTGGTGGGAGTTGTTTCTGCCAGAGATAATTCGTTATTTCCGTCAATGATATTTTTGGCTTTCCATTCTGCATGTCCATCGGCAAAAGTTGCATTGATACCATTATTGTGCGGATATGTAAATCTGCCCCATTCAGAATTTTTTGAGAACCGGGCTGAGTCAAATGTTTGAGAACAAAGACCTTCCTGGATAGTAGAGCCACTGTATCTCTGCAAACCGTCAACGATGAGCAATTTTGCACTGGGCATTACTACCTGAGTAACTTTATAGTTCTTTTTACCTGCCCCCGGAGTAGGACGGGTTGGCATCAACTCAAGATTTACAGAATAATTATTCATTTTATTATATTTTTTTTGAGCCGAAGGGCCGCCTGTTGAATATTCATTATCAGGAATATTATTCTGTGTGTTGCAGTAAAAAACTGTGACTTTGCCGTTGCCGGGCTGGGGCAGATAACCGAGAACCCACATAAAAATTGACCAATTGGTAGCATCTGTGTTTGGAATTGTTATAACTGAATTTGAAAGTGCATAATACTGAACCCAGCCGGGATAATAATCTTCATTATCCATAGAGTATTGTGCTACTGCCTGACCGATTTGCCGCAAATTGCTGAGACATCTGGTTGATTGTGCTTTTTCTCTTGCTTTGTTGAGGGCGGGCAGCAGCATACCTGCAAGGATTGCGATGATCGCAATTACGACGAGAAGTTCGATCAAAGTGAATGATTTTTTCATAATTTTTCCTTTCTGTAACGTGTGGGAATTGACGTTGTTTTATTTGAATATTACAGAATCAAACTCAAGATATGTTTTTTGCGGATCAGCATTATTGAAGCGGACACGTACCCAGAGATCATAAGTTTTTGCCTTTCTTTCAGGTCCTGCAAGCACGGAAACGTCAAGCTGACATTCCCATGAACTTGTGAGAGCAAGATAAGTATTGGCATCAACTTTGATTTTACCGAATTTCACCCAGTGCCAGCCGGGTTGTTTAAGAATATCCCCGGGAAGTTTTACTGCTGAATAATGAGATTTAGTATCTGTTCGGTAAGTATAAGCGTGCAAAGCGTCATTCATTTTCTCAGCTTTAAATTCACGGCGGACAACATTGCCGAAGAGGGAATCTTTTTCCACTGCAAGCTGAAAACTTCCCTTCCGCAGAGTTTCAAAAGCAAGATATGATGAATACAATGGAAAAATGTGCAATTCACTGCGGGAAATATTGGCAAGTTCAGCCGGGAGCTGTGCCGCAGTCGGGACTGCAAGTTTGAACATTGAATAACGGTCGGCAATTTTTTTCCAGTTTGAATTGACTTTTTTCAAAATATTTGCAGTAATGACAGGTGCATTTTTCTGTGCCAGACGGATGTTGCGGACATCATAACGTGCAGCGGATTGTTCCTTGACGACTTTTTCAATACGCTTGATTATTACACCAAGATTGAATGGAAATTCTTCAATCGGCTTGCCTGTACGCAAAAATTCTTCTGCGATGAAGCTCATACGCACAATCACTGCCCGGTCAAGCGACACTCTGGCATGACGCCAGCGTTTCAGACGAACAGGATCGGAAGCCAAAATTTTCTCTCCGCGGTCAAACAAGTCCTGCATATCTTTCAGAAAATCCATTGTAAGATAGGTGAATCGTCCGTACTGCGGGTCCCACGGAATATACGGATGCCATTTTTTCTGAATTTCAGCCAATCTGCTTCTGTATTCAAGGAAAAGTTTTCCCGCAGCACCGTAATAATCATTGGCAAATTCAGAAGCAAGTTTTTTGAAATCAAGTGACGGATTTTCCAGCAATTTCAAGTAAAGATACTGCTTGTAATCAAATACATCCATTCTGCCGTCATAAAATTCCATTTCGCTGAAGACCATTGAAACTCCGAGTTTCTGAAATGCAAGAATGTCTTGGGCTGTAGTTTCTTCAGTTGCACAAGGCAGGTCACCTGCAAGAGTTGAGTTATGAAAATTGTAAGTTATCCAATAATCCCAGACCATGACATTTTTTGCAATTTCGGTCCATGCTTTGAGAGAATCGAGAAAAAATGTATTGTCTGAATGTTCGACTGAAGCAACAACATTGCTGGTGGTATCGCACATCTGGACACATACATTGTCGGCGACTTTGAGACCGACGGGAGGTTTTTCCGTATAAGTATAGGCGAGCGTCTGGAAAATGACATTCGGGAACTCTTTTTTCAATTCAGCTGCAACTTCATTGATAAAATCAATATCGCAGGCGGAAAGAGCCTGATACTTTGCTGCAAAATCTTTGCATTTCTGACAATGGCAATATTCCTGATGATCCATGTGTGAAATGTTTACAAGCTGCATGGCACCGAGCGGTTTTGTATCAGCCTGAGCATACCGTTTACGCAATGCAGCACGCACTTCTTCAATCATCGCCTTACGGGTTTCGGGATTCATCAGACATAATGCCCCCTGGTATCTTTTGCCTTTGGGGTTGAGGGCGAATATTTCAGGATTTTTTTTGAAATATTTTGATCCGTTGACCCAGCGGCAATGAGTATGTACACTGTGTCCGATATGAGCGATACCATCGTAAACGGAAAATTTCCACCCTGAAAAATTTGAATTCTGACGGTTGCGGGAAAGGAAATGACCGTCATAATCATGAGCTTCTACATAGAGAGAACGGTAATCAAAAGCAGGTTTGCCGGAAAGAAAAATATTTTTTACAGGCAGAGTTTTCAATTTCGGGATTTTTGTTTCTGAAACGGTGTACCAGCGAACGCCGCAAATATTCTCAAGATAATTGTAAACCCCGAAAAGAGTACCGCACTTTTCACCTCCGCCGATTATCACTCCGTTTTGTACAGATGAAATCTGCCATTGTTCAGGAGTGAAACGGGAAAAATCGAAACCCTTCTCCTGTGCTTTTGCGGTACGTCCGATAAAAAAAATTGCATCTGCTGTTTTTGACAGATGTTTTTCTGAAACGACAGGAGGACGTTTATCGGTCATTTTCTGAATATGATTTGCAAGTTCCTCCGCTGCAAAACTTTCAGAAGGAAGAGCATTTTCAGGCAGGACAATCAGCGCCTGCTGATTGTCTGCCTTTTTGCTTTTCTCCCGCACATAAGGATTTTTGATCGCAGCATTGGTCTCATCCTTGAGCAGAATCATAAAGTTGAAACTTTTGACCGGTTTCGGAAGATTTACGGTCTTTTCAAGTTTCTGCCAATCATCTGCTTTAAGAGGAATGGGGATAAGGACTTTGGGCCAGCTTTCCTTTGTGCCGTCCTGATAAACCAGATTTGCGAGGATTACGGCATGCTGCCAGCCTTTGGTTGCACAAGTGCCTTTGTACTCCATACCGAAACGAATTGGAGCTCTTTCTTTCTGGTCCAGTACGACTGTTGAGCTGAAAAGCTGAAGTTCCTGTCCTTTTTTCAGAGTGATATTGACAACACCATTTTGAACTTTGCAGGAATTTTTCTTAATTCCCCAGCCTTTGACCCGGTTGTTTTGTTCTGTAAAGTCAGGATTTTCAAGCAAATTATTTGCGCTTAAAATCATGCCTGACAACAACAGAACCAATACGGCGAGTTTTTTCATTTCGTATTCCTTTCATTGTTGGTTGGTTATTTTTTACTGTTCAAATATTCAATTGTCATAATTTTTTCCAATTCTGCGGCAGTTATTTTCTGCTCAACAGTGAAGCTGACAATTTTTTCTCTGCCGGGAAGCAGCATGAAACTGTTATCAGAGAAAATTCCTTTCACTCCCGGAGTTTCCAAAGTTACATAAAATGCCGCTTTATCGCTTGAAAGAGTTATTTCAAAAGAATTGTCAATTTCCTTTATTTTGGTCTTTATATCACATTCAGGCAATTCAAATGCCTTGTACGGCTGACGGCAGAAAACATTTTCATGTGCAAAATTTCCTTTTGCACTTTCTGCATTGGTTCTGATGACAAAAAAGGTTTCCGTATCTGGATATGCACTGAAATCTTTTTCTTTGAATGTTTTGATACAGCGGCATTCTCCGGGAGCAAGAACAGGTTTGAATTTGATAGTATCAATAATTTTTCCTGTCATATCGACAACATCCAGCTCAATTGAAACTTTTGCTTTGGCATCGACATCGCTGATACAGAAAAGTTTGTAAGTTTTATCCTCCGGATCCTGATACATCACACTGATAAGCGGAGCATAAAAACGTTTGGTATGATACATAAGCTGTTTCCAATTACCGTAATATTCCAGTGATGACCAGCCGACGACGGGCCACGGTTCATTGAGCTGCCAGAAAAGAGTTCCCATACAGCGCGGCTTGAGAGACCTCCAGTATTCAACCGCAGTTTTTATAGCAATTGACTGTTGCAGCTGGGACAAATATACCACCTTTTCAAAACTTTCCGGCATACGGAAGTGACTGCCGAACATGCCGATAATGGCGGAATTACCCCTGAAGTTACGCTGATGAAAATCCATTACAGGAGAAAATGCATTAAGCTGATTTTCCGGACAGAAATTTTTGATATTTTCCATTGACGGAAAAGACGCATAACCGAACTCAGAACAGAATCTCGGTTTGATATTATAATAAGAACTGAACGGCTCACAATCCTGCCATACCGACCAGTAGTGCATATCACCGCAGGAATCATCATGCCAGCCGTCATTCAAACTTCCGGGGCCGCCGCATGGTGAACTCGGCCAGAAAACACGCTCGGGGTCAAGACGTTTAACAGCTTTGCCGATAGCAGTATTCAAACGGTCATAATTTATGAGCCATTGAGTACGGTTGCCGCCGTACCAGCCTGTTGCTCCGAGACCTTCATTATCGCCGCACCACATGGCAATAGATGGATGGGATTTCAGGCGCGGGATTTGATATTCAATTTCGTCCATGACATTTTCAATAAAGTCGTCAGTTGAGGGATAGAGCGAACATGAAAACATAAGGTCATGATAGAGCAGAATACCTTTTTTGTCGCATATATCATAAAAGATATCTTTTTCATATTGCCCGCCGCCCCAGACACGGAGCATATTCATATTTGCTTTTACGGCACTGTCGATGAGAGATTCATATCTTTCCGGAGTATGTCGCGAAGGCATCGCATCGCAGGGAACCCAGTTCGCACCTTTGGCAAAAATATCTGTTCCGTTGACTCTGAACCCGAAAGAAGTGCCGAATTCATCTTTTTCATTGATGATTTCAATTTCACGCAGACCGATATTTCTGCTGAATGAAGTATCAGGAGTTGAAACGGTCAAATCATATAGTTCAGGTGTACCATAGCCGGCAGGCCACCAGAGACGCGGATTTTTTACTGTAAACTCAGTTTTTACTGTATTTTTTCCTGCTTCAATAACTTCCTTTACTTCACGAATTTCGCCGTTAAACTTGAAAGTTACAGTAATTTTTTCATTTTTTTCAGCATAAATATCGGCAAATGCTGTGACTTTGACCGCATTTTTTTCATGCTTCTGAACAGCATAAATTGTTTCAATGCGGGCATAATCTGTGCAATTCAGAATAACCGGCTCATAAATTCCTGATACCATAAGAATAATATTCCAGTCCCAGCCGCCGTGACAATGTGCTTTACGGACAAGATTCATATTCGGAACGCGGCAGACATGTATCATCGGATAACGCACAGGAAGAGTTTCTGCATATTTTTCTGCTTCAGCTTCAACTGGATAGAAAATAAATTCAATATTGTTTGTTCCCTCTTTCAGCAGTTTTCTGATTTCAGGACGGTAAGCCGTAAAAGCATTTTTACCGCTGAAAACTTTTTTACCGTTAATACGGCAGTCAATGAAAGTATCAGCCATGGAGACTTCAAGATAAATATATTTTTTTGCCAGCATTTCCGCTGAAACTTCAAAATCTCGTTTGAAAGACCATTTGTATTTGCGGTATTTCTGAACGATTTCTTCATTTTTTCCATAATAAGGATCGGGAATTATTCCGGCATTGAACAGTGCAGAATAATTATCTCCGGGAAGTTGTGCAGGAATAATCATATCCGGCATTTCAGGAGAAGATAAATTCCATTGTCCGCTTAGATCAAATTTCATAATCCAATATTCCTTTTCAATTATTATATTTTGTTATACGACATGAAAATGCCGTGGTTGAATATAGATGATTTCAGATTCATTTTCTTTTTCGCAAATAATATCCAGTAAAAGTTTTACGGCTGTATCAGCCATCTCCATAATATCCTTTTTTACAATAAATGCCTTTGATTGAACCGTGCGGCATTATAGGAATTTGTTTATTGGTAGTGTAAATAAAATACGGATTCCAGTCGTTGCCGTTTTTTTGAATATGCAAAATTTCATGATACGCAATATTCATTATCATATCATCAGGGATAAACAAAACATCGGGACGTTTATTTTCCGGCATGATACTGAAATTTTGCAGAATAATTTTCAGCTTTTCCGTCCATTCAAAAGGTTTATCTTCAACTTGCATATCAGTTTGCATGAAACGACAATAAATTTCAGGGTCAAGAGAACAGTTTTCAATGAAAGAATTACGGATTATTTCAGTTACGGGAAATCCGCAATGCAGCAGAGCAGGACGTTGCAGGCCACGTTTTTCTGCCAGTTTGAAAAAATCTGTCAGATTATTAAAATAGCAGACTTTAAAACCTTTGTTAAATGCTGCTGAACCAAGTGAAACTACCGGAATTTTGTGTTTATTCAGAAAATCCCACGCTTCATAATCAAATGAAACTGTAGTTATAAGCCCCTGAATTTCCTTCTGTTCAATACAGCGTTTCAAGCCGGAAAAATATGAGAGAGAATCAGTAAGAGTCATTTCCGGAAAATTCCGCAGAAAAAGTTTGCATTGACAGGCATTCTGATGTAATTGCAATTGCAGACACTGCATCATCGAGGCCGCAGCAGGATGAAAAGTTCTCCACATTGACACAATACCGATTTGTCTGGCAATAAAACCGTCAGTATCCTGTTTTTTGACAAAAACTCCTTTATGCGGACGAATTTCCAATATTCCTGATTTTGCGAGAGTATCAATTGCCCTCTGAATAGTTGTGGCACCGACTTTGAATTTCAATCTCATTTCATTTTGTGTCGGCAGTTTATCGCCTGCTTTCATGTTAAAATCACGAATAAGACAAAATATCAACTGTTTAACAAATTCAGTTTTTTCGCCCTGATTTTTCTTTTTCATTGGCATTATATATTCCTGATGTAAATTTGTAAATTATAAATTATTTTCTTTGGAACTCAATTTCATTGGTTTTCCAAAATTACAACTTGAATTAATTTCTGCAATTTCGGAATTTTCTGCCATAATTCCATATTTCCGGTTTGGAGAATTTGTATCCCAATTGATTTTTACATCTTGGAAATATATTTTTTCCATATTTGTCATATAAAAAGCGGCAGTATCCTTTGTTTTTCCATTTCCAATAGCACCAAAATCGCGAACATTATTCATTCTAAAACTTTGAACATTGCATTTTTCAAACATAAAATTCTCCTTTGAAACAATACATTTAGCATTTGAGGCAAATATAGTAAATGTTGTTACCAATATTA